>DASQWY010000246.1:0-30404 GCA_035640005.1 Actinomycetes bacterium | reverse complement strand
CAGGCGCCTCGCCGAGCTGTGCGCCAGGCACGGGGTGCCGCTGCGGGCCGCCGCGCTGGCCTTCCCGTTCGGCCACCCGGCCGTGACCTGCGTGCTGGTCGGCGCCCGCTCGGCCGCCGAGGTCCGCGACGCCGTGGCCATGCACGCCACGCCGGTGCCCGGCGCGCTGTGGGCGGAGCTGGTCGCCGAGGGGCTGCTGCCGGCGCACCTCCCCACCCCCGCGGAAGGGGGACTCCGATGAGGGTGGACGCGCACCACCACCTGTGGGACCCGGCCCGCCGCGACTACCCGTGGATGGAGGAGGGCTGGCCGATCCGGCGGCGCTTCGGCCCCGCCGACCTGGACGCCGCCGCCGGGCCGCTCGGCTTCGAGCGGACGGTGCTGGTGCAGACGGTCTCGGCCGTCGAGGAGACCGAGGAGTTCCTGGCGGTCGCCGCCGGCTCGGCCAGGGTCGCCGGGGTGGTCGGCTGGGTCGACCTGACCGGCGAGGACGTGGCCGGCGCGCTGGCCGCGCTGCGGGCGGCGCCGGGCGGCGCGGCGCTGGTCGGCGTCCGCCACCAGGTCCACGACGAGCCGGATCCCGAGTGGCTGCTGCGCGAGCCGGTGCTCCGCGGCCTGGCCGCGGTCGCCGAGGCCGGGCTCGCCTACGACCTGCTGGTCCGCGAGCGGGAGCTGCCCGCCGCGCGGGCGGCCGTCGAGCGCCTGCCGCAGCTGCGCTTCGTGGTCGACCACCTCGCCAAGCCGCGCGTCCGCGAGGGCGTCACCGAGCCGTGGGCGGCGCGCCTGGCCGCCCTGGCCCGCCACCCCAACGTCAGCTGCAAGCTGTCGGGCCTGGTCACCGAGGCCGACTGGCGGGCGTGGACGCCGGCGCAGCTGGTCCCCTACGTGCGCCACGCGCTGGCCGCGTTCGGGCCCGAGCGGCTGCTGTTCGGCTCCGACTGGCCGGTGTGCCTGCTGGCCGCCGGCTACGCCCAGGTGGTGGACGCCACCGCCGAGGCGCTCGACCGCGCCGGCCTGGACGCGGCCGGGCGCGAGGCCGTGTTCGGCGGCAACGCCCGCCGCGTCTACGGCCTCGACTGACCACGACCACGGAGGTGACGGTGCTCCGAACCCGGCTCATCCACCCGCAGATCCTCGCCGCCCTGGCCGCCGCCGGCCACGGCTCGCAGGTGCTGATCTCCGACGGCAACTTCCCGCACGCCACCGCCACGCCGCCCGGCGCCAGCCGGGTGTGGCTGAACCTGTCGCCGGGCCGGGTGACCGTCACCGAGGTGCTGGCGGCGGTCGCCGCCACCGTGCCGCTGGAGGCGGCGGCCGTGATGCGCCCGGACGACGCCGACGCCCCCGCCGTGCTGGGGGAGTACCGGGCGCTGCTGCCGCCCGGGCTGCCGGTCCAGGTGGTCGAGCGGCTGGCGTTCTACGAGCTGGCCCGCGGCCGCGACGTGACCCTGCTGGTGGCCACCGGCGACCAGCGCCTGTACGCCAACCTGCTGCTCACCATCGGCTACGTCGAGCCGGGTTCATCCGACGATCACCCCCGCTAGCGTCGTCCTCCAGGGGATCGGTCCCGAATGCCGGGCTAGACATTGGATGTTTGTGGAGCTACGGTAGGGCCCTCCAGGGGAGGGAGCCGGGCGGGCCCGATGGCGGCCCCGCGTCGAGGAGGACAGCATGAGCAAGCGTCGGTTCCCCAGGTGGGTCGCGTTGGTCGCCGGCGTGTCGCTGCTGGCCGCCGCCTGCGGCGGCGGCGGAAGCAAGCAGACCTCGCAGCAGAACGGCGGCAAGAGCCACCAGGGCGTCTCCGTGACCGTCCTGACCTTCACCGGGCCGCAGATCGCCGAGCCGCTGCAGCGGCGCGCCCCCGACTTCCAGCGGCTAACCGGGGCCAACATCAAGGTCGTGACCGTCCCCTTCAGCGACCTGTACGACAAGATCCTCACCGACATGGCGACCAACACCAACAGCTACGACGCGTTCGTGTTCGACCCGCAGTGGATGGGCGACTTCGTCCCGCCCGGGTACCTGGAGGACATCACCGACCGGGTCAAGGGCGACCAGGCGCTGAAGTGGGACGACATCGCCCCCTTCTTCCGCGACTTCAGCGCCTCCTACAAGGGGCGCACCTACACCGTCCCCCTGGACGGTGACTTCCAGATGGTCTACTACCGCAGCGACCTGCTGAAGCGCGACGGGCTGCAGCCGCCGGCCACCTGGGACGACTACCTGTCGATCGCCCAGCGCTACAACCGCAAGGACCTCAACAAGGACGGCAAGCCCGACTACGGCTCCTGCATCGCCAAGAAGCGCGCCGCCCAGTCCTACTGGATGTTCTGGTCGATGGCCGCCTCCTACCTGCAGTCGCAGGGCACCAGCCAGGGCTCCTTCTTCGACGCGAACACCATGAAGCCGCTGGTCAACAACGAGGCGGTGGCCACCGCCCTGGACGTCTACAAGAAGACCACCCAGTACGCGCCGCCCGACGAGCTCAACCTCGACGTCGGCGACACCCGCGGGCTGTTCACCTCCGGCCGCTGCGCGCTGTCGGTGGACTGGGGCGACATCGGCACCCTCGCCATCGACCCGAAGACCTCCACCGTGCAGGACAAGGTCGGCTCGGTGATCCTGCCCGGCTCCAAGCGGGTGCTGGACCGCGCCAGCGGCAAGCTGGTCGACTGCAACCCCACCATCTGCCCGCACGCCGTCAACGGCATCAACCACGCGCCGTTCTCGGCCTACGGCGGCTGGTCGGGGGCGATCAACGCCTCCGCCGACGACAAGGTCAAGGACGCCGCCTTCGACTTCCTGGCCTACATGAGCGCGCCGCAGGAGTCCAACGTCGACGTCACCCTCGGCAAGACCGGCTTCAACCCCTACCGGACCTCGCAGTTCCAGAACGTCGACGCCTGGGTCAAGGCCGGCATGAGCAAGGCCGCCGCCCAGAACTACCTGGGCGCCATCCGCGACAGCCTGCAGAGCCCCAACATGGTCCTGGACCTGCGCGTCCCCAAGTCGGCCCAGTACGAGGGCGTGGCCCTCGACCAGGCGCTCGCGCAGTACCTGGCGGGGGAGGTCAACCTCGACCAGACGATGAAGAACCTTGAGGCGGCCTGGGAGAAGATCACCAACGACGAGGGACGCGACCAGCAGAAGCAGGCCTACGCGGCGAGCCTGAACATCCAGCGGTAGGCGCGCATGGTCGTCGCGAGGCTGAGCCGGGGCCGGGGCCGCAGCGGCTCCCGCGCGGCCACCGCCGAGCAGCGGAGCCGGTCGCGGGCGTCGCTGGGCGCCAGTGCGGCGGTGCGCGCCGCCTTCATCTGGCCGGCGCTGCTGGCGATCCTGTTCGTGTCGATCTTCCCGCTGCTGGCCTCCCTCTACATCAGCCTGTCGCACCTGAAGCTGGCCCGGGGCGGCTTCCGGTTCCGGTTCATCGGCCTGGAGAACTACCGCGACCTGTACCTCGGCGGCGAGCGCAGCCACTTCCTGGGGGTGGCGCGCCCGCTGACCCCGCTGGGCTGGCTGCTGTTCGCCGCCGCGGTCGCCCTGCTCGCCTGGGGGCTGCTGCGGGCCAGGCGGGCGGGCGCCGGCGTCGCCGGGATGCTGCTGCGCCTGCTCGGCGCGCTGCTGGCCGCCGCCGCCATCTGGCTGGCGCTGCGCACGCTGCTGGCCACCGGCGGGCGGCCGGGGACCGCGGTGGTGACGGTGATCTACGTGCTGGTCGGGATCGCGGTGCAGTTCACCCTCGGCCTGGGCCTGGCCTACCTGCTCACCCAGGGGCTGCCGGGGCAGCGCTTCTTCCGGGTGGTGTTCCTGCTGCCGATGATGATCACCCCGGTCGGGGTCGCCTACATGTTCCGCATGCTCGCCGACACCAGCAAGGGCCCGCTGCAGCCGCTGTGGTCGGCCGTCGGGCTCGGCAACTTCTCCTGGGTCAACGACCCCTGGGGCGCCCGGGTGGCGGTGATGGTCGGCGACATCTGGCAGTGGACCCCGTTCATGTTCATCATCCTGCTGGCCGCGCTGGAGGGGCAGGACAGCGACCACGTCGAGGCGGCGATGGTGGACGGCGCCAACCGCTGGCAGGTGCTGCGGCACATCTCGCTGCCGGCGATCCTGCCGGTGTGCACCACGGTGGTGCTGATCCGGCTGATCGAGGCCTTCAAGATCATCGACCTGCCCAACATCCTCACCAACGGCGGGCCCGGCACCGCCACCGAGTCGCTCAGCCTGCAGGCCTACATCCACTGGCGGACGCTGGACCTCGGCGAGTCGGCGGCGGTCGCCTACTCGCTGCTGTTCATCGTGACGGTGGTGGCGCTCTCCTACGTCAACCTGGTGCGAAGGCGGGTGGCGGAGGAATGAGGCGCCCGACCAACCCGCTGCGGCGCCGCTCGGTCACCGACCTGCCGCCGCTCGGCAAGCTGGCCACCTACCTGGTCCTCGGCTTCTGGGCGCTGGTGGTGCTGTTCCCGCTGTACTGGCTGGCGATCACCTCGTTCAAGCTGCCGATCCAGGTCAACACCGGCCCGGTGTACCTGCCGTTCGTCGACTTCAAGCCGTCGCTGGACTCCTGGCGCTACATCTTCGTCGACCTGCGCGGCGACACCCTGCGGCCGTACCTGAACACGGTGGTGGTGGCCGTCGGTAGCGCCACCCTGGCGCTGCTGCTCGGCGCGGCCGCCGCCTATGCGCTGATCCGCTTCCCGTACCGGCCGCGCGTCGGCGTGATCGGGCTGTTCGCCGGCTGCGTGCTGCTGGCCGGCGGCGCGGTGGTCGCCGGCGCGCCGCCCCCGCTGGCGATCGTGGCGGCCGCGGGCGTCTTCGCCGTGCTGGCCGGCGTGGTCGGCCGCCGCTTCCGGCGCGCCCTGTCCAACCGGGACATCGCCTTCTGGATGATCTCCCAGCGGATCCTGCCGCCGGTCGCCGTGGTCATCCCCATCTACGTGCTCTTCCAGCACCTCGGCCTGCTCGACACGCGGCTGGCGCTGATCATCACCTACGCGGCCACCAACCTGCCGATCGTGGTGTGGCTGATGCGCGACTACTTCAACACCCTGCCCTGGGAGCTGGAGGAGGCCGCCGTGGTCGACGGCGCCTCCACCTTCCGGGTGTTCCGCTCGATCACCCTGCCGCTGTCGGTCCCGGGGCTGGTGGCGACCTTCCTGATCGTGTTCGTGTTCGCCTGGAACGAGTACCTGCTGGCGCTGTTCCTGTCCAGCGCCGACGCGCAGACGATGCCGCTGACCGTGGCCGCCCAGAACGCCACCCGCGGCCCGCAGTGGTGGTACATGTCGGTGCTCATCCAGATCATGATCATCCCCGTCATCGCCCTGGCGATCGCGCTGGAGCGGGTCATCTCCCGCGGCCTGCTCGTCGGCGCGGTCAAGGGCTGAGCCGCGTGGGCGCGTCCTCCGAGCTCCTGGTCACCGGCTTCCGCACGGTCGACGTGCGCTTCCCGACCTCCGCGCGGCTGGACGGCTCCGACGCCATGCACGAGGCGCCCGACTACTCGGCCGCCTACGTGATCCTGCAAACCAGCGACCCGCGGCTGGAAGGCCACGGCTTCTGCTTCACCATCGGCCGCGGCACCGAGATCTGCGTGCAGGCGATCCGCGCGCTGGCGCCCGCGGTGGTCGGCGGCAAGGCAGAGGAGCTGTTCGCCGACATGGGCGGGCTGTGGCGGCGGCTGGTCGGCGACGGTCAGCTGCGCTGGCTCGGCCCGGAGAAGGGCGTCATCCACATGGCCACCGCCGCGGTCGTCAACGCCGTCTGGGACCTGTACGCCAGGACGCGCGGCCAGCCGCTGTGGCAGCTGCTGGCGGACCTGGAGCCGGAGGAGGTCGTCGCGCTGGTCGACTTCCGCTACATGCTCGACGCGCTCACCCCCGACGAGGCGCTGGCGCTGCTGCGCGAGCGGGCGGACACGAAGCGGGAGCGGGCGGCGCGGCTGCTGGCCGACGGCTACCCCGCCTACACCACCTCGGCCGGCTGGCTCGGCTACGACGACGACAAGCTGCGGCGCCGCTGCCGCCAGGCGGTCGAGGACGGCTTCACCCACGTCAAGGTCAAGGTCGGCGCCAGCCTCCCCGACGACCTGCGCCGCCTGCGCATCGCCCGCGAGGCGCTCGGCCCCGACCGCGGGCTGATGCTGGACGCCAACCAGGTGTGGAGCGTCCCCGAGGCGATCGCCTGGATGCGGGAGCTGGCCCGCTTCGACCCCTGGTGGATCGAGGAGCCGACCAGCCCCGACGACGTGCTCGGCCACGCCGCCATCGCCCGGGCGTTGGCGCCCATCCGGGTCGCCACCGGCGAGCACGTGCACAACCGGGTGGTGTTCAAGCAGCTGCTGCAGGCCGGGGCGATCGCCGCCTGCCAGGTGGACGCCTGCCGGCTCGCCGGGGTCAACGAGGTGGTGGCGGTGCTGCTGCTGGCCGCCAAGTTCGGCGTGCCGGTGTGCCCCCACGCCGGCGGGGTCGGCCTCTGCGAGCTGGTCGTGCACCTGGCCGCGTTCGACTACATCGCGGTGAGCGGCTCGCTGCACGAGCGGATGGTCGAGTACGTCGACCACCTTCACGAGCACTTCGAGGAGCCGGCGCGGGTGGCCGGCGGCCGCTACCGCCTGCCGGAGGGGCCCGGCTACGCCGCCATGACCCGCCGCGCCCTGGACGAGCACCGCTTCCCCGACGGCCCCGCCTGGGCGGCGACCCGGTAGCTCAGGCTCAGGCTCAGGGTAAGGGTCGGCCGGCGGCCAGGGCGCGGCGCAGCCACGTCTCGGTGGTCACCACGTGCAGCACGGCCATGGCGTGCGCCAGGTTGGGGTCGCCGGCCTCCAGCGCCGCGTAGATGCCCTCGTGCTGGTCGATGGTGCGCGCCACCGCGTCGTCGGCGGTCATCGCCTGCCACACCCGCACGCGCAGGGTGCGCCCGGACAGCCCGTTCAGCAGCGACGCCAGCGTGCCGTTGCCCGACGCCGCCGCCACCCGCGCGTGGAAGGCGGCGTCCTGGGCGACGAACCGCTCGTCGTCGGGCGCCTCGCGCATCCGCCCGATCGCCTCCCGCAGCGCCAGCAGGCCGTCGGCGTCGATGCGCCCGGCCGCCAGGGCGGTCGCCGCCGGCTCCAGGTAGCGGCGCACCTCCAGCACCTCCAGGGCGTCGTCGTCGCGCAGCAGCTCGACCGCGAAGCCGACCCCCTCCAGCAGCAGGTCCGGCGTGAGGCTGGTCACGTAGGTGCCGTCCCCCCGGCGCACGTCCAGCACGCGCGCGGTCACCAGCGCCCGCACCGCCTCCCGGGCGGTGTTGCGGGACAGGCCGAGCTGGGCGGCCAGCTCGTTCTCGGGCGGCAGGCGCGACCCGGGCACCAGCTCGCCCGCGGCGATCAGGTCGCGGATCCGCGCGATCGCCGTCTCGGTGCGTGGCGCGGCCACCGTCCTCCCCTCCGTTCTCCGTGGCACCCGTGCCGGGTTCCCCGGACCCCTCCACCGTTCTCCGGGCGCAGACATCCGATGTTTTGCTACCACGCCGGCCGCGGCCGGTCAACGGCGCTATCCTGTCACGCCACGCATGCACTGGTTCCAGGCCCCCGAGTACTGGTCGAGCCGCCTGCTGGTGGGGCGCGCGCTCGCCGGCACCTACCTGATCGCGTTCCTGGTCGCCGCCAACCAGTTCCGTCCGCTGCTGGGCGAGCGGGGGCTGCTGCCGGTGCGGCGGTTCCTGGCCGCGGTGCCGTTCGCCAGGGCACCGAGCCTCTTCCACTGGCACTACTCCGACCGCTTCCTCGGCGTGGTCGCCTGGAGCGGGGTGGTCCTGTCGGCCGGCGCGCTGGCCGGCCTGGCCGACGCCGGGCCGCTGTGGCTGTGGATGGTCGTCTGGTTCCTGCTGTGGGCGCTGTACCTGTCGATCGTCAACGTCGGCCAGGTCTTCTACGCGTTCGGCTGGGAGTCGCTGCTGCTGGAGACGGGCTTCCTGGCCATCTTCCTCGGCCCCGCCCGGACCGCGCCGCCGGTCCTGGTCGTCTGGCTGCTGCGCTGGCTGCTGTTCCGGGTCGAGCTCGGCGCCGGGCTCATCAAGCTGCGCGCCGACCCGTGCTGGCGGGACCTGACCTGCCTGCGCTACCACCACGAGACCCAGCCGATGCCGAACCCGCTGAGCTGGTTCTTCCACCACCTGCCGGAGCCGCTGCACCGGCTGGAGGTGCTCGCCAACCACGTCGCCCAGCTGCTGGTGCCGTTCGGCCTGCTCGCCCCGCAGCCGGTCGCCGGCGCCGCCGGCGCGGTGGTGGTGGTCACCCAGGGCTGGCTGCTGCTGAGCGGCAACTTCTCCTGGCTGAACCTGCTCACCGTGACCCTGGCGCTGGCCTGCTTCGACGACGCCCAGCTCGGGCGGCTGCTGCCGGCCGGGCACGCGGCGCTGGCCGCGCCGCCGCGCTGGTTCGAGCTGGCCACCATCGCCATGGCCGCGCTGATCGCCGCCCTCAGCTGGCGGCCGGCCCGCAACCTGGTCTCCAGGCACCAGCTGATGAACGCCGCCTTCGACCCGCTGCGGCTGGTGAACGCCTACGGGGCGTTCGGGGCGGTCACCCGCGAGCGCTACGAGGTGGTGCTGGAGGGCACCGCCGACCCGGTGCCGCACCCCGGCAGCGCCTGGAAGGAGTACGAGTTCAAGGGCAAGCCGGGCGACCCGCGGCGGCGGCCGCCGCAGGTGGCGCCCTACCACCTGCGGCTGGACTGGCTGCTGTGGTTCGCGGCGATGTCGCCGGCGCCGTCGGAGCCGTGGCTGGTGCGGCTGGCCGAGAAGCTGCTGCAGGGCGACCGGGCGACCCTCCGGCTGCTGCGGCGCAACCCCTTCCCCGACGCGCCGCCGAGCTGGGTGCGCGCCACCCGCTACCGCTACCGGTTCTCCAGCCGCGCCGAGCGGCGGCGGACCGGCGCCTGGTGGGTGCGCACCCCCGCCGGCAGCTACCTGCCGCCGCTCAGCCTCGGCCGGGCGGGGGAGCGGCGGCGCCGGCTGCCGGGCTAGCGCCGGTCGGCGGCGGCGATGGCGGCGGCGAGGATCTCCAGGCCCTCGGCGGCCTCGGCCTGGGTCACGATCAGCGGCGGGGCGATCCGCAGCACGTTGCCGTACAGGCCGCCCTTGCCGACCAGCAGGCCGCCCCGCCTGGCCTCCTCCAGCACGCCGGCGGCGGCGGCCGGGGCCGGCGTGCTGGTGCCGGGCTCGACCAGCTCCACGGCGAGCATCAGCCCCTTGCCGCGGACGTCGCCGACCACCGGGTGGCGCGCGGCCAGCTCGCGCAGCCCGGCGGCCAGCCGCGCCCCGACCGCGCGCGCGTTCGCCTGCAGGTCGTGGTCGCGCAGGTAGTCGAGGACCGCGAGCGCGCAGCGGGTGGCCAGCGGGTTGCCACCGAAGGTGGAGATCGAGTTGGCGCCGATCGCGTCCATCAGCTCGGCGCGGGCGACCACCCCGCCGAGCGGCAGGCCGTTGCCGATGCCCTTGGCGAAGGTGAGCGCGTCCGGCACGATCCCGTGCGCCTGGTAGCCCCAGAAGTGCTCACCGGTCCTGCCCCAGCCGGTCTGGACCTCGTCGGAGACGAACAGGATGCCGTAGGCGTCCAGGACCTCCTTCATGGCGCCGAACAGGCCGTCGGGCGGGGTGGCGAAGCCGCCGACGCCCTGGATCGGCTCGGCGATCATGCAGGCGACGTCGCCGGCGGTGGTGGTGTCGATTACCTCGCGCAGGTCCTCCACGCACGCCCGGACGTACTGCGCGTCGGGCAGGTCGCGGAACGGGCTGCGGTAGCGGTAGGCGCCGTGCACGTAGCTGACGTGCAGCGGCGACAGGCCCGACGCCGACCAGCCTCGGTTGCCGGTGACCGCCATGGCCGCGTAGGAGCGGCCGTGGTAGCTGTTGCGCAGCGCCAGCACCTGGTTGCTGCACCGCGCCACAGTCGCCAGCAGCAGCGCCGCCTCGTTCGCCTCGGTCCCCGAGGTGGTGAAGAACACCTTGGCGTCGGGGATGCCCGACAGCGCGGCGATCCGCTCGGCCAGCTCGACCTGCGTGCGGATCAGGTACAGGGTGGAGGTGTGGACCATCCTGCCGGCCTGGTCGCGGGCGGCCTCGACCACCTCGGGCAGGTTGTAGCCGACCATGGTGGTGAGGATCCCGGCGAAGAAGTCGAGGTACTCGCGGCCGTCGCCGTCGACCACCCGGCACCCCTTGCCGTCGACCAGCTCGATCGGCTCGTCGTAGAACAGGGCCAGCCACGACGGCATGACCCGGCGGTGGCGGGCGAGCAGCTCGGCGTCCGGCATGGTTCCTCCTCGAGGATCGGGTCCGTGCCGGCTCAAGGTTGACACGCCGGGCGGGCGTCCGGCACCGTGGCCGCATGGTCGGCCTGCTGCTCACGCGCGACCGCGCCGTTGACCACGGGCGGGTGTGGAGCTGCGCCTGTCCCCGGGCCCGGCGGTCCTTCCGCTCGGGCTGAGCCGCCCGACCTCCGCGACCACCGCCGGGCCACCGTCCCGCCCCTGCGGCCGTGCTCCCGCCCCGCACCCAAGGTGACCGCATCATGGCGACCCGTACCCCTACCGCCGACCCCTGGACCGACACCGACGTGATCGACGCCAGGGCCCCCCGCTTCAACCAGGCGGTCATCGGCACCGTCAGCGCCGTCGCGGTGCTGACCGGCTGGTGGTGGCTGCTCGCCCTGCTGACGCTGCAGCTGCTCGCCGGCCTCATGCTCGGCCGGCGCTGGTGCCTGCCGTGCGTGTTCTACTTCAGGGTCGTGCAGCCCCGCTTCGGCGAGGGCACGGTGGAGGACGCGCGCCCGCCGCGGTTCGCCAACTTCGTCGGCGCCAGCCTGCTCGGCGCCGCGTCGCTGGCGTACCTGGGCGGGCTGCGGCCGCTCGGCGCGGTGCTCGGCGGCATCGTGGCGGCGCTCGCGCTGCTGGCCGCGGCCACCGGGCTGTGCGTCGGCTGCGAGCTGTACCGGCTGCTGGCCAGGGCGCGCGGGGTGCGGCCCGGCGGCGTGGCAGCCGTCGACCTGGTCGAGCTGGGCGCCACCCCGAACGGTGAGGTGCTGGTGCAGTTCACCCACCCGCTGTGCGGCGACTGCCGCGAGCTGGAGGCCAGGTTGCGGGCTGACGCGCGGCCGCTGCTGACCGTCGACGTGTCCCGGCGCCCGGAGTTCGCCCGCCGCTACCACGTCGCGGTGGTGCCGGCCGCCTTCCGCGTCGCCGGCGACGGGACCGTGCTGGAACGCCTGGCCTGAGCGCCCGGGTGGCGCGCCGGCAGCCGCACGGTGAAGCGGCTGCCGAGGCCCGGCCAGGTGTCGACCGCCACCGTGCCGCCCAGCAGCGCGACCAGCTCCCTGACCAGGTGCAGGCCGAGCCCGATGCCGGCCGCCGGCCGCGAGTCCGAGCCGTCGACCTGGTAGAAGCGCTCGAAGATGCGGTCCAGCTCGCCCCGCTCGATGCCGATCCCGTGGTCGCGCACCCACAGCGTCAGCTCGCCGCCCTCCTCCAGCCGCGCGCCCAGCTCGCACGGGACCTGCGACGGGGAGTACTTGACTGCGTTGTCGAGCAGGTTGGCGAGCACCTGCCCGAGGTGGCCGCGGTCGGTGAGCACCGGCGGCAGGTCCGCCGGGACCTCCAGCCGCACCCGCCCCCGCTGCGGGCCGAGCCCCTCGACCACCTCCTGGCAGAGCTCGTCGACCGCCACCCAGTCCAGCCGGGTGGCCAGCCGGCCCTCCTCCAGCTTGGCCGCGGTCAGCAGCGTCTCGACCAGGCCGAGCAGCCGCTTGCCCTGCCGGTCGATGATCTCCAGGAACTGCTCGCGCATGGCCGGGTCCTCGACCCGCCGGCGGCGCAGGGTGGCCACGTAGCCGAGGATGGCGGTGAGCGGGGTGCGCACCTCGTGCGAGGCGACCGCCACGAACTGGCCCCGGCTGCGGTTCAGCTCCTGCAGCCGCGCGGTCACCTGCCGCTCCCGCTCCAGCAGCTCGGCCAGCTGGCCGTGCTGCCGCCAGGCCTTCAGGCACACGGTGCGGGCGTACAGCAGCAGCCCGAGCAGCAGCAGCGCGGGCCAGAGGCCCTCGACCGGGTACAGCACCGCGATCGGCAGGCCGAACCAGCCCATGCCCGGCAGGGTGGCCGGGAACCGGTAGGGGGACACCGCGTCCATGCGGGCGAGGACCTCGCGCACCGGCCTGCCGGTCGATGATCTCCAGGAACTGCTCGCGCACGGCCGGGTCGTCGACCCGCCGGCGGCGCAGGGTGGCGACGTAGCCGAGGATGGCGGTGAGCGGGGTGCGGACCTCGTGCGAGGCGACCGCCACGAACTGGCCCCGGCTGCGGTTCAGCTCCTGCAGCCGCGCGGTCGCCTGCCGCTCCCGCTCCAGCAGGTCGGCCAGCTGGCCATGCTGCCGCCAGGCCTTCAGGCACACGGTGCGCGCGTACAGCAGCAGCCCCAGCAGCAGCAGCGCGGGCCAGAACCCCTCGACCGGGTACAGCACCGCGATCGGCAGGCCGAACCAGCCCATGCCCGGGAAGGTGGCCGGGAAGCGGTAGGGGGAAACCGCGTTCATGCGGGCGAGCACCGCCCGGGCCGGCCGGCCCGTCTCCAGGCTCGCCTCGGTGGCGCCGGCCGCCGCCTGCGCCAGCCACATCAGCAGGCAGGCAGCGGCGAAGCCGGGCAGCAGCCGCCGCGCCGGGTCGTGCACCGAGGCGATCGCGTGGAAGGCCGCGCCGCCGCCTGCCACCGTCGCCCACGCCACCCCGCCGCGCGCCCAGGCCGCCACCGGGCGTGCGCGGAGCCGCCGCGGGTCGAGCGCGCCGAGGAAGGCGATCGCGCCGGCGAGCGGCGGCGGGTACAGCATCGCCAGCGCCACCTGGGCGGCGAAGGCGACCGACAGCCCCGGGCCGCCCCACGGCCGCACCGGCAGCGCCTCGGCCGCCAGCAGGATCGCCACCCAGGCGAGCGCGGCCGGCCGCGCCAGCCCGCCGGGGTCGCGGACCAGCTGCAGCAGCAGCGCGACCGTGGCCGGCACGGCCACCCCGGCCCGCAGCAGGACCAGGGCCCGCGGTCGGGAAGGACGCCGGGCATCGGCCACCAGCATCGCCCTCCCCTTCGACCGTCCGCCAAACTCTACAACGTCGCTACCCGCGCGAGTACGACGGTCCGGGTCATTTCTCGCGGGTGTCCGAAGGATCCGCCAGGTCAGCCGACCGGTCAGCCGACGCCGGAGGCGCCCTCGGCCGCCGTGTCGCGCCAGGCGTCGTGGGCCGCGGGGATCGCGATGCAGAAGCTGGAGCCGCCCAGGTCGTTGTTCTCCACCCAGACGGTGCCGTGCATGGCGGTCAGCAGCTCCCGGACGATCCATAGGCCGACCCCGAGGCCGGCTTCCTGGCCGGCGCTGGGCTCCCCGAAGCGGTCGAACAACTCGGGCAGCTTGTCGGGGGCGATGCCCGGGCCTCGGTCGGACACGGTGATCTGCACGATGCCGGGGCCGGCGCTGGCCGCGACCTCCACCGGCGCCTCCGGCGGTGAGTACTGCAGGGCGTTGCGCACCAGGTTGGTCAGCACCTGGGCGAGCCGGTCCGGGTCGGCCCAGGCCGACAGGCCCGGCGCCGCGTCCAGGTACACCCGCTCGGTGCCCAGGTGGTCCAGGTCGGCGACGACCGCGGCGATCGTCCGGCCGACGTCGATGCGGGTCGGGTTGACGGGGATGCCGCCGCTGGCCTCCTTGGCGACCAGGATCAGGTCCTCCACCAGGCGGGCGAGCCGGCGGGCCTGCCGGGTGCTGGCGGTCAGCAGCTCTAGCTCCTGACCGCTGAGCTGCCCGGGCGCCACCAGCCGCTCCAGCGTCGCCAGCGAGCCGAGCAGGGCGGTGATCGGGGTGCGCAGCTCGTGCGCGGCGACGGTGGCGAACTGCTGCTGGCGGCGGCGCAGCCGCTCGCTGGCGCGCCGCGCCTCCTCGGCCAGCCGCCGGGTCTCCCGCTCGCGGCCGAGGATCTCCACCAGCCGCTCCAGCAGCGGGCGGGTCACCTGGCCGGCGATGCGCGACTGGCCGGTGGCGGCCGCCACGATCGCGTCGGCCATCTCGGAGGCGGGCACGCCCTTTAGCAGGTAGCCGCGGGCGCCGGCCATGATCGCGTCGATCACCAGCGACTCGTCGCCGTAGGCCGACAGCATCAGCACCGCGACCTCGGGGTAGCGCGCGACGATCTCCCTGGTCGCCTGCACCCCGTCCATCCGCGGCATGCGCAGGTCCATCACCACCACCTGCGGCCGGGTGGCGGCGACCTGCTCGACCGCCTCCCGGCCGTCGGCGGCCACCCCGACCACGGTGATCCCCAGCCGGCCGAGCAGCCGCGCCAGGCCGTCCCTGACGTCGGTGACGTCGTCGGCGACCAGCACCCGCACCGACTCCGGCGGCGCCTCCGGCGCGGCGCTCACGGACCCACCGCCCCGCGCGGGAGGCGCACGCGCACGGCGGTGCCGTTGCCGGGCGAGGACAGCAGCCGGAAGGTGCCGCCGACCATCTGCACCCGCTCGCGCATGCCGGCCAGGCCGAAGTGGCCGTCGCCGACCAGGCGGTCGACCCTGGCCAGGTCGAAGCCGACGCCGTCGTCGCGCACCTGCAGGTCGACGCGGTGGTCGTCGGCGCGCAGGTACAACCAGGCGTGCTGCGCGGCGGAGTGCTTGGCCACGTTGGCGAGCGTCTCCTGGACCACCCGGTACAGCACCGTCTCGTTCTCCGGCTCCAGGCGCTCGTTGTGGTCCTGCTGCAGGGTGCAGACGATGCCGGTGCGGCGCTCGAACGAGTCGAGCAGGTCGACCAGGGCCAGGGTCAGGCCGCGCTCGTCGAGCACCGGCGGCCGCAGCGTCGCCATCATCCCGCGCAGCTCGGTGATCTCCCCGTACAGGCCGAGCTGGGCGCCGGACAGCAACTCCTGGGCGTGGGCGCCGTCGCCGACCCGCAGGCTCAGGGCGGCCTCCTCCAGCTGGTAGCCGACCGCGGTCAGCCGCTGGATGGGGCCGTCGTGCAGCTCGGCGGCGATGCGGGTCTGCTCCTCCTCCGCGCCCCGCATGGTCTTGTCGAGCAGGTGCTTGCGGTCGGCCTCGGCGCGCTCCAGCTCGGCCAGGGCCGACTGCAGCTCGGTGGTCCGCTCGCGCAGCTGGGCGGAGTTGGTCTCCAGCTCCCGCATCAGGCCGGCGATGCGGTAGACCACCAGCAGGAACAGCGCCCCGCAGGCGACCGCCACCAGCGCGGTGTCCCCGTGATCCCTGCGGAGGGTCAGGATGAAGATCGCCAGCGGCGCCAGCAGCGCCGCGCCGGCCAGGAACGCCAGCCGGCCGCGGCTCATGCGCGCCCGGGTGCGCAGGTCCCGCTCGGCCAGGGTCCGCATCGACGGGTGCAGCGCGGCCGCGCCAAGCAGCAGGTAGTAGGTCAGCCAGCCTGCGTCCAGCAGCGCCCCGGGCAGGCTGTCGAGCTCGTACAGCCGGTTGAGCTGCAGGTAGATGTAGACGGTGTCGGTGGCCAGCAGCACCGCCAGGCTGGCCACGAACAGGTAGAACGTCGGCATGCGCAGGCCCGCGCCCACCACCAGGCGGGCGGCCACCACCAGCACCAGCATGTCCATCAGCGGGTAGGCGGCCGACACCGTGCGCAGCAGCACCGGCGTGCTCCCCATGGCGACCGTCGGCCCGATCAGGAACACCACCGACAGCACGCCGAAGCCGATGGCGATGATGGTCGCGTCGACCAGGCTGCCGCGGTCGCTGCCTGGCGTGCGGCTGCGCGCCAGCAGCAGCACGCCGAGGATCACGAAGGGGTAGTGGGCCAGGTAGAGGGCGTCGGCCGGCGCCGGGTAGGCGTCGGAGTGGACCAGGTACTGCTGCACGTAGAAGGCCAGGTCGGCCAGCAGGTAGATGGCCTGGCCGGCGATCAGCGCATACCACGGCGCCGGGTTCTCCGGGCGGTGGGTGCGCACGCCGACCACCAGCGCCGCCACCGCGGAGGCGCTGACCCCGCCGTACAGCAGCACCTTCGACACCAGCGCGGGCATCGGCACGGTGGCCGGGACCAGCAGGTAGACGAGCGCGACCGCGGACCCCGCCAGCAGGTAGCGGGACCAGAGCGGCGACGGCTCTCGCGTGTGCCTCGGTCTCGGCAGGCTCCGCTGCTGCCGGTGCACGAGTGCAGCGTCGGGCATGCGGTGTGGCGCCCTCCGGGATGACATCCACCTGTTCGCATTCTGGGCGTCGGCGCGCGTGGGTGGCAACTCTCGCGTGCGGTGCGCGGGGTGCCTGATCCGCACGGCATGGCCTTGACAGGCAATTCGCGACGAAGCAACCTCACTCAGAATTCAAGGGGGTGAATGCCGTGGAGATGCCATAAATCTCCAAACCGTTACGGGATCCGAACTGGCCAACTATCTCGAAGGGTCCGTTACATGAACGCTTCCACCGGTCGCGGCCAGAGCGAGTTCACGCGCGAGGAGCTCTCCAAGGAGCTGCTGCACGACTACTCGACCAGCGCCACCGGGGTCGTCCCCCAGGGCGAGCGCCGGTCGCTGTACCACTTCCTGGCGCTGTGGATCACCCTGGCAGCGGGCTTCACCTACCTGTTCCTCGGCTTCCAGTACCACGATGCCGGCTACTCGCTCGGCAAGGCGGTCGCCGCCGGTGCCCTCGGCGCGTTCTTCTACCTGTGCTACGCGCTGCCCGCGGCCTACCTCGGCTCCAGGACCGGGCAGACCCATTCGCTGCTCACCAGGTCGGTGTTCGGGCTGGTCGGATCGGCGATCGTGTCGCTGCTGCTGATCGGTGTGGCGGCCGGCTGGACGGCGTTCGCGTTCAATCTCCTGGCGATCATGTACGACGGGTTGTTCAGCTGGGGGCATGTCGTCCTGATCGGGGTGATATTGGCCATCGTCGGTATTTTCAACAACCTGTTCGGCTTCACCGGCATCACCGCGTTCGCGCGCTATCTGGTGGCGCCGGTGATGATCGCCTGGGTGCTCTATCTGGTGATCAAGGGACTCACCGACATTCCCTCCGACGTGCTGTCGGCGAGCCCGAAGGTCGGCGACCTCGGCCCGCTGTCGATGCTGTCGGGCATCAGCCTGGCGATCGGTTCGGTGATGTGGGGCAACGAGCCGGACACCTGGCGGTTCGGCCGGCCGCGGTTCTGGTGGCCGCTGCTGCCGTACCTGGTGGCGCTGGCGATCGGCCTGGTGCTGTTCGTCACCGGCGGCTGGATGATGGCGCAGCTGTCGGGCGCCGGCCCCTTCGACTTCGGCCCGGCGTTCAAGTACACGGTGGAGTACTCGCTGTTCGGGGCGCTGTGGCTGGGCGCGGTGGTGGCCACGATCCTGCAGGTGGCCATCAACGACGGCAACTACTACGAGATGGTCAACGGCGGCCAGAACATCGTCGGCAGCGCCCGCGGCTGGAAGCGCTGGTACACCTGCCTGGTGATGGCCGCGGTGGCGGCGCTGGTCACCTGGTGGTTCCCGCACATCGAGAACGGCTTCTTCAAGGTGGCCGGCTGGTCGGCGATCGCGCTGCCGTGCGCCACCGTGGTGATGTGCGTCGACCAGTTCCTGCTGCCCCCCATGTTCGGGCTGCGCCGGCCGGTCAGCGAGATCCCTGAATGGCGCGCGACCGCGCCCGGGAACTGGCCGGGGATCGTGGCGGTGCTGGCCGCCGTGCTGTTCGGCGCCTGGGGGCTGGTCCTGTTCCCCGGGCAGACCTCGGCGCCATCGCTCGGGCTGGTGCCGGTCGAGGCGTGGCTGCACGCCGGCGTGCTGTACCTGCTGCTGGTCGCGGCGGTGCAGCGCATGCCGAACGCCAAGGCGATCCTCGGCTACGCGCGGCACCTGCGCCGCGAGCCGGCCGCCACCGAGGTGGTGCCATGACCGCGCTCGACACCGTCCGGCGCGAGCTGGCGCCGGCCGAGGGGGCCAACCGGCTGGTGCCGCTGGTCGCCGAGGGGCGGCTGCCCCGCGAGCGCCTGGCGGCGCTGGCCGGCGAGGAGTACCGCATCATCGCCAGCGACCGCCGCAGCTTCCTGGTGCTGGCGGCCCGCTTCCCCGAGCCGCCGGCGGTGGACTTCTTCACCGGGCTGGCGCAGGGCGAGAGCCTCGCGCTGCCGATGCTGCTGACCTTCGCCGCCGCGCTGGGGCAGTCCGAGAAGGACCTGCGGGCCTACGAGCCGAAGGCCGGCTGCCAGGCGTACGCGGCCCACGTCGCCTGGCTGGCGCTGAACGGCGGCCAGGGCGACGTGGCGCTGGCGCTGGTCGCCAACTTCGCCGCCTGGGGCTCCTACTGCGCCGCGGTCGCCGAGGGGCTGCGCCGCCAGTACGGCCTGGACGACGACGCCTGCGGCTTCTTCGACTTCTTCGCCACCCCGGTCCCGGAGGTCGAGCAGCAGGCGCTGGCGGTGGCGGAGGCGAGCCTGGAGGGCGGCCAGCCGCCGGAGTCCGCGCGCCGCCAGGCGCGGCTGGTGCAGGCCTACGAGCTGATGTTCTGGAACACCCTCGCCGAAGGGGTCGGCTAGGCCTCGGCTAGCCCCCAGCCGTCAGCGGGCGACCGCGAACAGCTCCCAGGTGCCGTCGACGCCCTTCAGCGGGTGGGCGCCGCGGTCCTGGAGCACCACGTCGGAGCCGACCACCAGGTCCCGCACGGTCCTGGAGGCCAGGATCTCGTCCGCCCCGGCCGCCGCCAGCACCCGCGCCGCGATGTGCACCGCAATGCCGCCGACGTCGCCGTCGCGCAGCTCCACCTCGCCGGCGTGCAGGCCCGCGCGGATGCTGATGCCGATGCCGGCCAGCTCCTCGCCGAGCGCCGCCGCGCAGCGGATCGCCCGCCCGGGGCCGTCGAAGGTGGCCAGCACCCCGTCGCCGGTGGTCTTCACCAGCCGCCCGCCCGCCTCGGCCACCAGCCGGCCAGCCAGCTCGTCGTGGACCTCCAGCAGCTGCCGCCAGCGCCGGTCGCCCAGCCGGCCGGCCTGCTCGGTGGAGGCGACGATGTCGGTGAACAGCACCGTGGCCAGCACCCGGGTCGGCGCGGCCGCGCGGCGGGCGCCGCTGAGGAACGCCTCGATGTGGTCCAGGGCCAGCTCCGGCGTCTCCCAGGCCAGCGACACCTCCCTGCCGGGCAGCTCCACCAGCCGCCCGTCGCGCAGGTGGGAGGCGAGGTAGCGGGCGTGCTCCAGCGGCAGCAGCGGGTAGTCGCGTCGGTGGAGCAGCAGCGTCGGCGCCTGCACCAGCGGCAGCATCGAGCGGGCGTCGATCTCCATCGCCGCCCGCAGGAAGCTCTGCACCGACCGCGGGCTGGCGGTCGCCCGCGTCAGCTTCGCGAACCAGCGGCGGAAGCGCTCGTCGCCGGCGCGGCTCGGCACGTACAGGGCGGCCGCCTCTTCGCTGCCCCACAGCTGGTCGAGCTGGTCGAGGGCCAGGTCGACCAGCTCCCGGGGCACCCCGATGGGCCAGTCCTCGGCGGCCATGTACTTGGCGGTGGTGTGCACCAGGACCAGCGCGCTCACCCGCTCCGGCCGGGTGGCGGCGAACAGCAGCGCCATCGGGCCGGCGTCCCAGAAGGCCATCAGCGCCGCCTGCTCGGAGCCGACCGCGTCCAGCACCGCGTCCAGCTCCTCCGCGTAGTTCTCCCACGGCGGCAGCGCGTCCAGCGGCAGCGGGTCGGAGGCGCCCGCACCCAGCCGGTCGAAGCGGATCAGGCGGCAGAACGATGCCAGCGTGCGGAAGTTCAGCGCCAGCGCCGGGTCCTCCCAGTCGATGTCGACGTGGCTGAAGCTGCCGGCCGCCACCACCAGGTCCGGCGGTCCCTGCCCGAGCACCTGGTAGGCGATCCGGTCGCGCCCCAGCCGCGCGTACCGGGTGTCCGGCTGCTCGGCCACCGGCAGTCACCCCCCACGACACCGAGCGGTCTGATGGGGGAGTCTTTCACCATCAGCAGCTCGCACGCCAAGGAGGACGCCGGTGGAGCTGGGCCTGGACGGCAGGGTGGCGCTGGTGACGGCCTCGTCGAAGGGGCTGGGCCGGGCGAGCGCGATGGCGCTCAGCCAGGAGGGCGCCCGGGTGGTGCTGTGCGCCCGCGACCGTCGGGCGGTCGAGGAAGCGGCCGCGGCGCTGCCGGGGGAGGCGCTGGCGATTGCGGCCGACGTGACCGACCCGGCGGCGCCGGCCAGGCTGGTGGCGGCCGCGGTGGAGCGATTCGGCGGGCTGCACGTGCTGGTCGCCAACGCCGGCGGGCCGCCGCCGGGCCGCGCCCTGGAGGTCGACGACGACGCCCTGTCGGCGGCGCTGAACGCCAACCTGCTGACCTCGGTTCGGCTGGTGCGCGCGGCCGTGCCGCACATGCGGCGGGCGGGCTGGGGGCGGATCTGCCTTATCACCTCGATCTCGGTGAAGGAGCCGATCCCGAACCTGGCGCTGTCCAACACCGCCCGCACCGGGCTGTGGGCGTGGGCCAAGACGGCCGCCGCCGACCTGGCCGGCGACGGCGTGACCCTCAACCTGGCCTGCCCGGGCCCGCACGCGACCGAACGGGCCAGGCAGGCCGGGGTGATCAGCGGTAATGGGCCGGTGGGGGACCCGGCCGACTTCGGCCGGGTGGTCTGCTTCCTGTGCTCGGACCCGGCCCGCTTCGTCAGCGGCGCGGCGCTGCAGGTGGACGGCGCGGCCGTGCGCGGGCTGCTGTGAGCCGGTGACGGTCCACCGGGGCCGCTGGACATCGGCGGACCGGGCCGAGGCGCCCTACCGGTACCTGCCGTTCGAGGTCCCGCCGGGGGCGCCGGCGGTGGCGGTCCAGCTCGACTACGACCGGACGGTGGCAACCCTCGACCTCGGCGTGTTCGACCCGGCCGGGTTCCGCGGCTGGTCGGGCGGGGCGCGCGGCGGCTTCGTGCTCACCCCGCGGGAGGCCACCCCCGGCTACCTGCCGGGGGAGCTGCCCGCCGGCGAGTGGCGGGTCGTGCTCGGCCTGTACCGGGTGCCGGCGGCGGGGGTCGGGTTCACCGTGCGGGTGCGGGTCGGCCCGGCGAGCGTGCCGCCCGCGCCGCCGCCGCCGCCGCCACCACCGCGCCCGCCGCGCCGGGCGCTGCCGGCCTCGCCCGGCCGCCGCTGGCTGGCCGGGGACCTGCACGCCCACACCGTCCACTCCGACGGCGCCCTCACCGTCGCCGGGCTGGCCTGCCTGGCGTGCGGGCGGGGGCTCGACTTCCTGGCGGTGACCGACCACAACACCGTCAGCCACCACGCCGAGCTGCCGGCCGCCGCCGCCCACGCCGGGCTGCCGCTGCTGCCCGGGCAGGAGGTCACCACCGCCGCGGGTCACGCGAACTGCCTCGGCGCGGTCGGCTGGGTCGACTTCCGCGAGCCCGCCGACGCGTGGCTGGCGGCCGCCGAGGCGGGCGGGGGCCTGCTGTCGCTCAACCACCCGCTGGCCGGCCAGCTCGGCTGGCGGCAGCCGCTGTGCCGGCCCGCGCCGCTGGTGGAGGCGTGGCACGGTACCTGGGACGGCCGCGACCGGGCGGTGCTGGACTGGTGGCTGGCGGCCGGCGGGGTGCCGGTCGGCGGCAGCGACTTCCACCGTCCCGGCGGCGACGCCCCGCCAGGCACCCCGACCACCTGGGTGGAGGCCGAGGGCGGCGACGTGCTCGCCGGGCTGGCCGCCGGCCGGGTGGCGCTGTCGGCCGGGCCGGACGGGCCGGTGCTGCTGCGCCACCAGGGCGAGCTGGTGGTCGCCGGCGGCGAGGGGGCGACCCTGGTGGCGCCCGACGGCGCGCGCCGCCCGGTCCCCGGCGGGCGCTGGTCGCTGCCGGCCGGGCCCGGCCCCTACCTGCTGGCCGACCCGTCCGGCAGGATCCTCGCGCTCACGCCCTGAGCAGCTGCAGCTGCACCGTGCGGACCTCCCAGGCGGCTAGGTCCAGGCGGAGGGCGCCGCCGGCGACCGGCAGCGCCGCGCCGGGCCGGCCGAGCAGGTCGGCCTCGCGGGCCGCGACCACCCCGCCGGTGACCGTGGCCGTCCCCGGCGCCGGGTGCTCCCGGGCCAGCCGCAGCTCCAGCCAGCCGCCGTCGCGGCGGCGCAGCGCCGACAGCACCACCCCCTCACCCTCCACCGCCAGGCCGGCCGCCTCCCCGGAGGGTCGGCCCGGGGCGTCGGGCGGGCCGCTGCCCGGGGCGGCCAGCAGCTCGTGCTGGTAGCGCTCCAGCTGGGCGAGCACGCCGTCGGCGTGCCAGGCGCCGGGGTGCGGGTAGACGGCCAGGCCGGCGGCGCAGGGCCCCAGGCACTGGGCGGCCGGGGTGGGCAGCTCCGGCCCGGCGGGCTCCTCCCGGTAGCGGTGGGCGTTGCGGCTGATCTGGCCGACCGCGCGCAGCAGCGTCAGCGCCAGCTCGGGCGGGTCGCTGAGCAGCTCGTACTCGCTGGCGTGCTCCAGCAGCACCGCGGCGCCGCCGGCGTCGACGAAGCCGTAGGCGGGGAAGGTCGCCAGCGGCACCTCGCCGTGGCCGCCCTCGGCGGTGGTGCCTCGCTCGACGACCGCGAACTGGCCCTCGGCGGACGACCGCCCGGCGGCCGCGGCCAGCGGCACATGCAGGCGCAGGCGGTGGTCGCGGCAGGGGTTGTCGAAGGCGACCCGCAGCCGCACGAACGGCTCCCCGGCGCGCAGCTCCACCGTGGTCACGGTGCGCACCTCGGCCCGCTCCGCCGAGCGGCCCGCCCCGTCGCCGCGCAGCCCGACCGGCCAGCGGTAGCGGCGCTCGACCACCAGCACGCCGCGGACCGGCCCGGCCGCCAGGGTCGCGACCGCCACCGCCTCCGGCTCGGCGACCAGCAGGTCCTCCGCCGGCGGGGCGTAGTTGTAGAGGTCGCCGGCGTCGCCGCCGTCGACCAGCCGGCCGACCCCGTCCAGGTCGGCGGCGCCGCGCAGGCGCAGGCCGCCGTCGGCGGCGACCTCGACGGTGAGCAGGCCGTTGCCGAACCGCCGGCCGGCGGCCTCGACCGGGCCGTCGAGGCCGCCGCCGCCCGGCCGGGCGGTCACCGTGGTCCAGCCGAGCGGCGGCACCGGCACCATGGCGTCCAGGCGCCGGCGCGGCGGGGCGAGCACACGCAGCTCCCACCGCTCGCCGGCGGCCGCGGCGGCGGTCGCCTCGACCTGCTGGCGCAGCCGCTCCATGTCCAGGTGCGCCGGGTCGGGGTGGTCGTCGACCTCGAAGGTGAGCCGGCCCGGCTCGACCCGGCAGGCGTTGACGACCCGGCCGAACAGCTCGCGCCCGTGGACGCGGCGGAACACCTCCGGCAGGCGGGCGCCGTCCAGCCGCTCGCGGTGCAGCAGGCCGGGGCTGCGGCCGCGCTCCTGGGTCGCCAGCAGCCGCCCGCCGGGCAGCTGGAGGGCCACCTGCTCCCAGCCGTCCGGCACCGGCAGGTCCAGCTCGACCAGGCCGGCGCGCGGCACCGGCGACGGGTTCAGCACCGCCACCGCCGGCCGCGGCAGGCGCGCGGCGACCTCGGCGGCGGCGCGCTCGGCCAGGGCGGCGCCGAGCTGGGCGGCGTCGGCGAGCCGCACGGCGACCTCGGCGGCGACCGCGTCCGCCCCGCAGCCGGTGATCGAGTCGTGGCCGGAGCACTCCACCAGCCGCCGCCATGCCAGCTCCAGGAACGGCGCCGGCCAGGTGGAGCCGTGCAGCGCCTGCAGCGGCTCGGCGTAGCGGGCCAGCAGCCGCTCGGCGCGGGCGAAGGCGGCCTTGAGGGGAACCCGCGCGGAGGTGACGCCCATCAGCAGGTTGGCGCGCGCGCCGGAGCGCAGCTCCCCCGACCAGACCGGCAGGTCCTCGTCCTGGTCGCCGCCGGCCTGCTCGAGGTAGCCGGCGAGGGTGCCGACCCGCACCCGGTACCCTTCCTGGACGCGGTTGACCTCGTCCACCAGCGCCAGCAGCTCCGGCAGCGGCGCGGAGTGATCGGTGCCGTACATGGCCAGCACCGGGTCGTCGCCGAAGAACGGCCGCAGCAGCCGGTCCAGCTGCTCCACCGCGTCGCCGTGCTCGGTCTGGAGGGGTCCGGGGAACCCGGCACGGGTGCCCCGGAGCATCGGGTCGAACAGGGCGGCGGCGTTGCCGTAGCCGCCGACCAGGTACTCGGTGCGGACGGTGGAGCCGTCCGGGGCGCGCCAGCGGAACGCGTGCCGGTCGATCGCCGCCGGCACGCCCCGCCACAGCGCCGCCCGCTGCAGGCCCGCCCGCCGCAGCAGCTGCGGCAGCTGGGCGGCGTGGCCGAACTGGTCGGGCAGGTAGCCGACCGGCATGGCGCCGCCCAGCCGCGCGGCCCGCGCCAGGCCCGCCTCCAGGTTGCGGGCCAGCGTCTCCCCGCCGACCAGGAACTCGTCGGCGAGGATCCGCAGCGGCCCGACCGCCAGCTGCCCGGCGGCCACCAGCGCGCGGATGCGCGGCTCCGCCCGCGGCCGGATCTCCAGGTAGTCCTCGAGCATGGCCGTCTGCCCGTCGAAGGTGAAGCAGAAGCGGCGGTCGGCCTCGGCCCGGTCGAGCACCGCGTCGACCAGGTCGACCAGGCGCAGGCGGAAGCGCTGGAACGGCTCGTACCACTCGCGGTCCCAGTGGGTGTGGGGGACCAGGTACACCTCCGGCCGCGGCCCGCCTGGACGGCTCATCCAGCAACCCTACCGGACCGTGACGGTTGGTACGCTGACGCCACGGCGGAGCGAGGAGGATCTGATGGACGCGGAGGTCGTCGGACGAGCGCCCGGGGAGCCGCAGAGCGACCGGGCCTGGAGCATCGAGACCAACGGGATCAACCCGATCCCCGAGACGCAGCGGCACGGCCGGCCGGCCGAGCTGTTCTGGATCTGGTTCGCCGCCAACGTCTCCGTCCTGGGCATGTTCTACGGGCTCGCGCTGGTCACCTTCTACCAGCTCAGCTACCCGCAGGCGCTGGTCGCTGGGACGATCGGGACGGTGGTGTCGTTCGCCTTCGTCGGCGTGGTCAGCCTGGCCGGCAAGCGCGGCGGGGCGCCGACCCTGACGCTGTCGCGGGCGCCGTTCGGGGTGGTCGGCAACGCGCTGCCGACGCTGGTCAGCTACCTGTCGCTGGTCGGCTGGGAGACCATCCTGATCGCCCTGTCGAGCCTGGCCGCCGAGGCGATCCTGCAGCGCCTCGGCCTCGGCGGCGGCAAGGTCACCCTCGGGATCGCCTTCGTGGTGGTGGCGATCGCCGCGATCGCGGTCGGCCTGCTCGGCCACGCCACCATCGTGCGGCTGATGACCTGGCTCACCTACGCGTTCGCCGCGCTCACGGTGGTGTTCTTCGCGCTGGAGATCGGCGAGGTGGACTGGGGCAAGGTGACCGCCCTGCCGCACGGCAGCCTGCTGGCCGGCTTCGTCGGCGGCGCCTCGGTGGTGGCGGCCGGGCTCGGGATCGGCTGGATCAACGCGGCCGCCGACTACAGCCGCTACCTGCCGCACCAGGCCAGCTCCGGCGGGATCGTCGGCTGGACGGTGCTGGGCGCGAGCCTGGCGCCGGTGGTGCTGATCGCCTTCGGCGCGCTGCTGGCCGCCAACAACGACCAGCTGGCCGCCTCCTCCAACCTGCTGGGCGCCCTGGCCGAGCCGCTGCCGACCTGGTTCCTGGTGCCCTACCTGCTGACCGCGGTCGGCGGGCTGCTGGCCGGCGCGGTGATCGACATGTACTCCTCCGGGCTCAACCTGCTCACCCTCGGGCTGCGCCTGCCCCGCTACCAGTCGGTGCTGGTCGACGGGGCCATCATGCTGGCCGGCAACATCTACATCCTGTTCTTCGCGCAGGACTTCGTCGGGCCGTTCCAGGGCTTCCTGATCACCCTGGGGGTGCCGCTGGCCGCCTGGGGCGCGATCTTCGTGGTGGACCTGGCGCTGCGCCGCTGGCGCGACGGCTACGACGAGCTCGCCCTCTACGACCCGGGCGGCCGCTACGGCGCGGTCAACCCGGCGGCGGTGCTCGCCTGGCTGGTCGCGGTGGTGGTCGGCCTCGGCCTGGTCACCTCGACCGCCTGGATCTTCCGCTGGACCGGGTACCTGCTGGGGTCGTTCGGCGGCAAGCAGGGCGCGGTCGGCGCCAGCAGCATCGGCCTGTGGATCGCCTTCGCCCTGGCGGGGATCCTGTACGCGGCGCTCGCCCCGCTCACCGGGCGCCGCCGCTATCCCGCCGGCCGGCCGGCGTAGGCGGCCTGCCGCAGGCGGCCGCCCTCGAAGCCGAGGAAGGTCACCTCCACCGCCAGCAGCGGGCGGACGAACCGCGGCCGCTCGGCGGCGCGCTCCGGGCCGCGGGCCCAGCGGGAGGCCGTCAGCGCCGCCTCGTCCTCCAGGAACGGGCTGCGCTCGGTCTGCAGCGGCGCCAGCAGCCCGGTCAGGTGCCGCCGGGTCGCGGGCAGCAGGCCGTGCTCGACCCGGCCGGCGAACCGCAGCCGCCCGGGCGCGGCCGGCTCGGGCACGCCGACCAGCAGGGCGCGCAGCAGCTCCCCGTCGGGCAGGTAGCCGCCGACCAGGAACGTCTCCCGCTGGTAGTGCTTGACCTTGAGCCACAGCCGGGTGCGGCGGCCCGGCAGGTACGGGCTGTCGAGGCGCTTGGCGACCACGCCCTCCAGGCCCTGCTCGCGGGTGGCGGCCAGCAGCTCGCTGCCGGCGCCGGGGAACGACGCCACCGTCTGCCAGGCCGGGCCGTCCAGTCGCAGCTCCTCCAGCAGCCGGCGCCGCCGCGTGTACGGCAGCCCGGTGCACAGCCGCCCGTCCAGCCACAGCAGGTCGAAGGCGAGGAACGCGGCGGGGGCGGCGGCCCGGCGCCGGCCCAGCCGGTCGGCCGCGCGCCGCTGCAAGGCCTCGAAGCTCGGCCGGCCGCCTGGGTCGACGGCGATCACCTCGCCGTCCAGCACCGCCGCGCGGCCGCCGGCGGTGGCCAGCCCGGCCAGCTCCGGGAACCAGCCGGCCATGTCCACGCCGTGGCGGCTGCGGAGCGCCAGCCGGCCGCCGCCGGCCTCGGCCAGCGCGCGGTAGCCGTCCCACTTGGGCTCGAACGCCCACGCGGTCTGGTCGGGCGGCAGGTCGCGGGCGGCCGTGGGCTGCATCGGCCGCAGCCCTGCCGGCGGCGACCGCAGGGCGGCGCGCATATCCGGGACATCGGCGCGCAAGCCACCGACCTGAGCAGGCCAGCAGGCCCTGCCCGCGTTTCGGGGCGGGGCAGGCGGGTACAGGCGAGCGTCGAGCGGTTCCGGCAGCGGTCGGCGCCCGCGAAAGGGGACCCATGGGGCCGGACGACGCGCAGGCGGTGGGGCAGCGCAGGCGGTTCCTCCGCAGACCCCAGGAGGTGGCGGCCGCGCGGCGGTTCGTCGGCGACGCGCTGGCCGGCGCCGCCGACGACCGGGAGACGGTCAGGCTGCTGGTCAGCGAGGCGGTGACCAGCGTGCTCGACCAGCCGGGCGGGCAGGCCGACGGCAGCTTCGAGGTCGGCTGGGCGCTGCGGGGCGACCGGCTGCACGTCGAGGTGTCCGACGACGGCGGGCCGGCGCGGCTGCGGCGGCGCATCCACGAGGTGGGCGCCCCCGGCGGCTGGGGGCTGCAGCTGGTGCAGGCGCTGGCGTCCCGCTGGGGGGTCCGCGAGGACCCGGGCGGCAGGGCCATCTGGTTCGACCTGGACCTGCGCGGTCAGCCGTCCCGGGCGACGTAGACCACGTCGGGCGCGCCCCGGCCGACCCGCACCTGCACGGCCTCCACGGTAGCGAACCGCCGCCGCAGGCGGGCGCGGAAGGCGTCGTCGGCGGCCGCGCTCCACACCGTCAGGATGCCGCCCCGGGCGAGCCGCCGGCGCAGCACGGCCACGCCCGCCGCCGTGTACAGCCGCCGGTTGCCGGGCCCGAGCGTCCACCCCGGGCCGTTGTCGACGTCCAGGCAGATCGCGTCGAACCGCTCGCCGCTGCGGGCGAGCCAGTCGCCGAGCTCGGCGCGGGCCACCGTGACCCGCGGGTCGGCGAGCGCGTCGCCGCCGACCGCGCGCAGGTGCGAGCGGTGCCAGGCGATCACCGCCGGCTCCACCTCCACCACCGTCAGCCGCGCGACCGCGGGGGAGCGCAGCGCCTCGGCCAAGGTGAAGCCGACCCCGAGCCCGCCGACCAGCAGCCGCGCCGGCCAGGCGGCGCCGCGCAGCGCCTCCCGGGCCAGCAGCCGCTCGGAGCGGCCGTCCCTGGTGTCCATGAGGAACACGCCGCCCGAGATGATCTCGAAGTCGCGGCCGTCGCCGCGCAGCACCAGCTCCCCGTGCCGCCCCTCGGCACGGTCCAGCACCCGCATGCGCTCGCCGGTCACGGCGCGCAGCCTAGCGCTTGCTACCGTGGAGGCCATGCAGACCAGGCGGCTGTTCAGCGACATCACCCCGCTGCAGGAGTCGCGGCAGTACCGGCTGCTGTACCTCGGCGAGCTGGTCGCGTTCCTGGGCAGCCAGCTCACCGTGGTGGCGGTGCCGCTGCAGGTGTACCTGCTGACCCGCTCGTCGCTGGCGGTCGGGCTGGTCGGGCTGGCGCAGCTGTTCCCGCTGCTGGCCTGCTCGCTGGTGGGCGGCGCGGTGGTCGACGCGGTCGACCGGCGGGTGCTGCTGGTGTGGGTGCAGCTCGCCCGCGGCGCGCTCAGCGCCGGCCTGGCCGTCAACGCGCTGCAACCCCGCCCGGCGCTGTGGCCGCTGTACCTGCTGACCGCGGCCGGCGCCGGCCTGCAGGCGGTCGACGGCCCGGCCAGGACCGCCGCGGTGCCGGCGCTGGTGCGCCGCGAGCTGCTGCCGGCGGCGGCCGCGCTCCACCAGATCCTGATGAACGTGTGCCTGGTGGCCGGGCCGTCGCTGGCCGGGCTGATCGTCGGCCGCGCCAGCTTCGCCGCCGCCTACCTGGTGGACGTCGGCACCTTCACGGTCGCCAGCGTGCTGGCCCTGGCGCTGCGGCCGCTGCCGCCGGGGGAGGGCAGCGCCAGGGCAGGGCTCGCCTCGGTCCGCGAGGGCCTGCGCTTCCTGCGCGGCCGGCGGGCGCTGCAGGGCTGCTTCGTGATCGACCTGGACGCGATGGTGTTCGGCATGCCGCGGGCGCTGTTCCCCGCGCTCGGCACCGGCCTGTTCCACGGCGGCCCCGGCACGGTCGGGCTGCTGTACGCGGCGCCGGGCGCGGGCGCGCTGCTGGGCGCGCTCACCGCCGGCTGGGTCGGCGGCGTGCGCCGGCAGGGCCGCGCGGTGCTGCTGGCGGTGGCCGCCTGGGGGCTGGCGATCACCGTGTTCGGGCTGGTCGCCTGGCTGCCGCTGGCGCTGGCGCTGCTGGCGGTCGCCGGCGCCGCCGACGTCGTCTCGGCGGTGTTCCGCAACACCATCCTGCAGATGACCGTGCCCGACGGGCTCCGCGGCCGGCTGTCGGCGATCCACATCGCGGTGGTGACCGGCGGGCCGCGGCTGGGCGACGCCGAGGCCGGGTCGGTGGCCGCGCTGGCCGGCCCGCGGTTCTCGGTGGTCTCCGGCGGGCTCGCCTGCCTGGCCGGGGTCGCGTTGATCGCCTGGAGATTCCGGGAGCTGGGCCGCACCGTGCTGCAGCCCGCCCCCGCCGCCCCCGCCGCCCCCGCCTAGTCCTGGAACAGGCCGCTGATGCTCTCGCGGTGGTGGATGCGGCGGATCGCCTCGGCGAACAGCGGCGCCACCGACACGGTCCGCACCTTGCCCGACATCGCCACCGGCTGGGTCTCCACGGTGTCGGTGGTGATCAGCCGCCGGATCGGGCTGGCGTCCAGGCGCCGCATCGACCCGTCGGCGAACACCCCGTGGCTGACCGCCGCCATCACCGAGCGGGCGCCGCGCTCCACCAGCTGCTCGGCCGCCTCCACCAGCGTGCCGGCGCTGATGGTGAAGTCGTCCACCAGCACCGCGTCGCGGCCAGCGACCTCGCCCATCACGTCGGTCACGGTGGCCCGCTCCTGGTGGCCGCTGCGGACCTTGTCGGCGATCGCCAGCGGCGCGCCCAGCCGGTTGGCGAACATCCTGGCCTTCTTGGCGAAGCCGGCGTCGGGGGAGACGACCACCATGCGCGCCAGCCCCTCCGCCCGGATCGCGTCGCACAGCACCGAGCGGGCGTACAGGTCGTCCACGGGGATGCGGAAGAACCGTTCCTGGTGCGTCAGCGTTTGTCGGCGCTGACGGGTGGCACCGGACGGTCCTGTGCCCCCTGGTACCCAGGCAGCACCCGCTCGGCCAGGCGGGTCTTGCGCGGCGGTGCCGCTGCCCAATGGCCTCCCGGCGGCCCAGGTCCCTGACGACCCGGGGCCCGATCGCCCGGCCTGGCAGGCAGCTCTCCCTTCCCCATCCGCCGGTGGGGTCGGGGCACACCA
>DASQWY010000245.1:0-3989 GCA_035640005.1 Actinomycetes bacterium | reverse complement strand
CCTGGCCGACCGGCGATCTCGATCGCCCAGCGGAGCAACTCCCCGGCCTCGTAGCGCCGCTCGAGCTGCGCCAGCGCGGCGTGCGCCTCCTCCAGGGTGGTGAGAGTCGGCATGCTGTGGTACCGGGTGACCTGGTCGTCGCCGAGAACCTGCAGCACTCCGGCGGCATCCTCCGGGCTCAGCGCCCGCAGGCGCAGCCGCGGGGTCAGCAGCTCCGGCACCGGGCGGGGCCAGACGAGCGGCGAAGGTGCGTCCACCGGCGTGGCGCGACGCTACCGGCCTGCCGCCCCGCCGCCGGGCCCGAAGCGGCCTTGGCGCCGCGAGTCCAAGGCCGCCCTGGCCGCCCGCACCGCCGAGATCCGCTCCCGGCTGGCCGCCCGCTACCCGGACGTGACCACCGCGCTCGGCCACGGCTCGGCCTGGGAGCTGCTGGTCGCCACCATCCTGTCGGCCCAGTCGACCGACGAGACCGTCAACAAGGTCACCCCCGAGCTGTTCCGGCGGTGGCCGACCGTGGCCGACGTGGCGGCGGCCGACCGGGAGGAGCTGGAGCGGACGATCCACCCGACCGGCTTCTTCCGCACGAAGGCCAGGTCGATCCAGGGCGCCGCCCAGTACCTGCTGGAGCACCACGGCGGCGAGGTCCCCGACCGCCTGGAGGAGCTGGTGCGCCTGCCCGGGGTCGGCCGCAAGACCGCCAACGTGGTGCTCGGCTCCTACTTCGGCAGGAACGACGGCGTGGTGGTCGACACCCACGTCGGCCGCATCGTCCGGCGGCTGCGGCTGACCACCCACACCGACCCGGAGAAGGTCGAGCTGGACCTCATGCGGCTGGTGCCGGCCGACGACTGGACGGCCTTCTCCCACCGGCTGATCTGGTTCGGCCGCGAGGTGTGCACCGCCAAGGATCCCCGCTGCGATGCCTGCGAGCTGGCCGAGCTGTGCCCCTCGGCCTTCAAGGTCGGCCGCTGGGTAAAGCGGGCCGCCCCGCGCCGCCGCACCCGCTGAAGAATTTCCGGCGCCGGTAGCGCGTCGTTGCACCGACCTGGGATGAATTGCCCCCTCGCTGTCGAGCCGTTCCGTGGATTGAGGATATTCGAGAGAATCTACCGGGAGTTGAATTCGGGCGGCCAAAGCTGTTCTATCTGGACTCGTGAGTGGAATGGGGCAGTCCGGCGGTAATTCGTCTTCAAGCAAATCGGACGACAAGTCCAGGCGACTCACAACCGACGAGCCGCTGTGGGGGGTCGAGCCGGGGCGCAAGCGTGCCGCACCCGGGCCCGGGGCGGCCGGCCACCCCGACCCACCGGCGGACCCACCGGCGCCCGAACCCGGCGCGGCGGATGCCGCGTCCGGCCCGCCGGTCCCGCCACCTCCCGCTCCCGGCACCGCGCGGCCGTTCTGGCGGCGCAGCGAGTTCCGCGTGAACTTCGTGCTGGCCGTGGGCGCGGTGCTCCTGCTGGGCGTCGGGTTCCTGCTCGGCGCCACCCTCACGCGGGACCGGGCACCGGCCGCCGGTCCCACCACCACCGTCGTGCGGCAATCGCCGTCCACGGCGACCTCCCCCGGCAATGCCGGGTCCGTGGCGACGCCGCGGGCCTGCGCGGCGGCCATGGAACGGGCCGACCAGGTGATCTCCTACCTGATCGCCAGGATCCGCGACCGCCGCCTGTCCACATCCCTGCAGCAGTTCGTCGAGTACCGGCGGGCCTGCCAGCAAGCAGCGAGGTGATCCCGTGCGTCGTCCGGTCCTGATCGCACCCCTCCTGGCATTGGCGTTCCTGGTGGCCGGCGCGGCCGCCGCCGGCGCCGCGGCCAAGGACCTCACCGTCCAGAAGGCCAACTGCTCCGGCGTCACCGTGACCGCCAGCGGGCTGCCCGCCAACGAGGAGCTGTTCCTGCTGGTCCGCAACCTGGCGACCGGCGCGGTGGTCGGCGGCAAGCCGACCGCGGTCCACTCCAACGGGTCCGGCGCGGTCAGCGCCCACCTGGCCAAGAACCTGAGCGGCATCGGCACCGTCGACGTCAGCATCTGGACCAAGCAGGGCGAGACGCTGACGATGGCGGCGCGCGACACCGCCACCACCGGCTGCGCCTCCGCCTCCAGCTCGGGCCTGCCCATGACCGGCGCCGCCAGCACCATCGAGCTGGCCCTGGCCGTGCTGCTGCTGGCCGGTGGGGCGGCCGCCGTCTTCTGGAGCCGCTACCGCCCACGCCACGTGCGCTCCTGACGCGTCGCGAACCCGTCGAGCCCGGGCACGTCCCGGGCTCGACGCGCGAGCGGCCTGGTGTTTGCGAACGCCGGCGGCAGGGGATAGGCTCCCTAACAACCGTTAGTTAGGAGCGCCATGCAGACCCCCCGCCGCCAGCAGATCGAGGACGTGGCCAGCACGCTGTTCAGCCACCGCGGCTACGCGGCGACCAGCATGCGCGACATCGCCAGGGCGCTCGACCTGCAGGGCGGCAGCTTGTACGCGCACATCCCCTCCAAGGAGGCGGTGCTGGCCGCGATCGTCGAGCAGGCGGCCGAGCGCTTCCACGCCGCCGTGCGGCCGCTGGCCGAGGCCCCCGGCCCGACCGCCGAGCGGCTGCGGGCGATGGTCCGGGCGCACGTCGGCGTGGTCACCGACAGCGTGGCCAGGGCCAAGGTGTTCCTGTTCGAGTGGAGCTTCCTCGGCCCCGAGCGGCGCGAGGCGGTCTCCCGCTCCCGGGACGCCTACCAGGCCTACTTCGAGCAGGTCATCGCCGGCGGGATGGCCGCCGGCGAGCTGACGCCCGGCGACGCCAAGCTCGACGCCATCTGCCTGCTGTCGGCGATGAACGGCATCGTCCACTGGTACCGCCCGGACGGCCCGCTCGGCCCGGACGAGCTGGCCGCGCGCTACGCCGACCTGTTCCTCGGCGGGCTGGCCAACCTGCCCATCTCCACTGGAGCCGCGACATGAACGACTCGAAGCGCGTCGAGGCCTTCCACCGCCACGTCGCCGCCGGCGGCAAGGTCGAGGCGGGCGACCGGATGCCGGAGGAGTACCGCCGGGCGGTCGGGCGGTTCGTCGAGATGCACGCCAACTCCGAGCTGATGGGCGTGCTGCCCGAGCGGGAGTGGATCCTGCGCGCACCGACCCTCAAGCGGAAGCTGGCCCTGTCGGCGAAGGTGCAGGACGAGGTCGGCCACGCCCAGCTGCTCTACCGGGTCGCCGAGGACCTCGGCAAGCCGCGCGAGGCCATGCTGGCCGACCTGCTCGCCGGCAAGACCAAGTTCCACAACGTCTTCCACTACCCGACCGAGAGCTGGGCCGACGTCGGCATCATCGCCTGGCTGGTCGACGCGGCCGCGATCGTCGCCCAGCAGGCCCTGCGGGACTCCTCCTACGCGCCCTACGCCCGCACCATGCGGAAGATCTGCTGGGAGGAGTCGGTCCACATCCTGCACGGGCGCGACGTGGTGCTGACGATGGTGAACGGCACCGCCAGGCAGCGGTCGCTGCTGCAGGACGCGCTCGACCGCTGGTGGGGGCCGCTGATGCAGATGCACGGCCCACCCACCAACCCCGCCAAGGACCGCGACCTCGCCTGGCGGATCAAGGGCAAGGACAACGAGACCCTGCGCCAGGAGTTCCTGACCGTGTACGTGCCGCGCATCCGCGAGATCGGCCTGCGGCTGCCCGACCCCGAGCTGCGCCAAGACCCGGAGACCGGCCGCTACCGCTACACCGAGCCGGACTGGAAGGAGCTGTACGCGGTGGTCACCGGGCACGGGCCGAAGTCGGCCGAGCGGCTGCAGCTGCGCCGGCTGCACTACGGCGAGACCCAGTGGGTGCGCGACACGATCATGGCCTCGCCGCGGGCGGCGTGACGTGAGCGGCCAGCCGATGCAGGTGTACGAGGTCTTCCGCCAGGAGCGGGAGGGCGGGGCCATGACCCACGCCGGCAACCTGCTCGCGCCCGACCCCGAGCTCGCCACCCACTACGCCCGCGAGTTCTACGGC
>DASQWY010000244.1:0-6593 GCA_035640005.1 Actinomycetes bacterium | reverse complement strand
GCGCGGGGCGAGGCGCGACTCGACCAGCCAGCCGAGCCGGCCGAGCAGGCGGCCGAACACCACCGGCCACTGCTCCCGGTGGGCGTGGTGGACCAGCACCACCACCGGCCGGCGGCACCAGAGCCGGGCGAAGAACGGCAGCCCGTTCTGGACGTCCACCACCACCTCGTGCGGCCCCAGGCGGCCGGTGGCGTGCAGCAGGAACGCGTGCAGGAACACGGTGAGGTTGCCGCCGCGCCGCAGCACCCGCACGCCGTCGCTGACCTCCTGCGGCCGCGCGCCCGGGTAGGCGGCGCACAGCAGCGTCACCCGGCTGCCGCGCGCGGCCAGGCCGGCCGCGGCCCGCTCGACGTACAGCTCCGACCCGCCGCCCTCCGGGTGGCTGGTGTCGCGCCTGGTCAGGAACAGCACCGAGGACCGAGCTGGCACGCCGACCCCTGCCTAGCTTACTGTTACTTACAGTAACACTATAGGGACGGTAGCAGCGCCGCGCCGCGCGGGTCAACCGGCCGGAGGGGTCCGGGAACCCGGCACGGGTGCCCGGAGGATCGGGCAGCAGCCCAACCGGCGCGGGCGAGGCGATAGAATGGCCAGGCCATGGCAACCAGGACCAGGCAGGGACGCCGCGTGAACGCGGCCAACGCGCTGCGGCGCGAGGCTCGGCGGCTCGAGTTCCTCGAGGCCGCCATCGAGGTGATCCGCAGCGAGGGCCCTGGCGCCTCGATGGACCAGGTGGCGGCGAAGATCGGCGTGACCAAGCCGGTCGTGTACCGCTACTTCGGCGACCGCGGCGGCATGTACCGGGCGGTAGCGGAACGCTACTGCGGGGAGCTGCGCAACAAGTTCCGCGGCGCCATGAGCACCACCGCCGACCTGCGCGCGGTGGTGGTCGTGGCGGTCGACGCCTACCTGGAGCTGGTCGAGCGCGACCCGCAGGTACACCGCTTCCTGGTGCAGCCGCAGCCGCCCGGCCGCGGCGGCGACGCGCCGGCGGTCACGCCGTTCACCTGGCACGTCGCCGCCGAGATCGTCGACGCGCTGCGGCTGCGGCTGGAGGCCGCCGCCCTCGACCCCGACGTGGCCGAGCCGTGGGGGCACGGGCTGGTGGGGATGGTGCAGGCGGCGGCCGGCTGGTGGGTCGACCACCGCACCATGCCCCGCACCCGCCTGGTCGAGCACCTGGTCACGCTGCTGTGGGTCGGGCTCGGCAACGCCACCGACGCGATCGACCTGGTGGAGGCCCGCCCGGTGGAGGCGCCGGTGGTGGCCGCCAACGCCAAGCGCCAGCGCCCCCGCCGCGCCCAGTAGGCCCCGCCGCGCCGGTCAGGCGCTGCTGAGGGTCGCCGCCCGGCCGGCGGCGCGCAGGTAGACGCGCTCCTGGCGCTCGGCGATCTCGTCCCAGTCGAAGCGGCGGGCGAAGCGGCGGCCGCGCTGGCCCATGGCCAGGCAGGTCTCCGGGTGGTCGAGCAGGTCGACCAGGGCGCGCGCGTAGGCGCCGACGTCTCCGACCGGCACCAGCCGGCCGGCGAAGGCCGGCACCACCTCGCGCAGGCAGTCGATGTCGAAGGCCAGCACCGGCGTGGCGCAGGCCAGCGCCTCCGCCGCCACCATCCCGAACGCCTCGTAGCGCGACGGCATGCACACCACCCGGGCCGAGGCCAGCAGCTCGAACTTGGCGGCGCCCTCCACCCGGCCGGCGAAGTCGACCCGCTCGCGGATGCCGAGCCGACGGCAGCGCTCGACCAGCGGCTCGCGGTCGCGGCCGTCGCCGGCGACCACCAGCCTGGCGTCGCTGCAGCGGGCGGCGACCGCGAACGCGTCCAGCAGGCAGTCCAGCCCCTTCTGGTCGATGTCGAGGCGGCCGAGGTAGACCGCGGCCGGCCGCCGCGGCGCCAGCGCCCGGAACGCCCTCGGGTCGACGCCCTCGGGGATCACCTCGACCTCGGCGCCCGGGTTGGCGGCGCGCAGCCGACCGGCCAGGTCGGCCGACAGGGCGATCATGCGCCGGTGGGCCCGCACCCCGGCCCGCTCCAGCAGGTGCACCGGCAGGTGGTACTTGCGGGCCATCTCGCGGGCGAACAGCCACTGCACCACGGCGACGCACGGCGCCCGGCTCCACAGCGGCGCCAGCGCGCTGGAGATCGGCGCGCCGAAGTCCTCCACCAGCAGGTCGTAGTCCAGCCGGCGCGCCAGCCACGGCAGCGCCAGGAAGTAGCTGGCCACGCTGCCGACGTAGCCGGCCTCGACGCCGGCGTGCAGCCAGCGCACGCCGTCCTCCACCCGGTCGCTCCAGCCGGGGAACTTGGCGGTCACCACGGTGACCTGGTGGCGGGCTGCCAGGCGCCGGTTGACCTCCCGGGTCCGCACCGAGCCGCCGCCGCTGCCGGGCCGGCGCGGATCCTCGAAGCCCAGGTGCAGGATGCGCACGCGGCCTCCTCGCGGCCTTCACACGGCTGTTACTATCAGTAACATCTACTCAGCGTAACACACGGTCGGGAGGGCGCGATGGGCCGGCGGGTGGTCCTGGTGGCGGCGCTCTGGCTGGTGCTCGGGGTCGAGGGGCTGGTCGTGGGGGCGGGCGTGGTCGCCGCCGACCTGCTGGCCGGGCCGCGGCCGCGGCTGCTGCTGGCCACGGCGGCGGTGCTGGTCGCCCTGGTGCCGCTGGCGGTCCTGGCGGCGGGGCTGCCGCAGGCGTCCGCGATCGGCCCGGGGTTCGTGCTGGACCACCGCCTCGCGGACGTGCTCGCCGGCGCGGCGGTCGCCCTGCTGGTGGTGGGGGCGGTCCGCGACGTGCGCCGCGACCCGGCGGATCGAGGGTAAGGCCGAGCGGAAGCGGAGAGGAGCTGGCATGCAAGACCTGTCCCTGCGGGTGCTGCTGGCGCTGGTGGCGGTCGCGCTGATCGCCGCGTGCGCGAGCTCGTTCGCGCTGGTGGCCAGCCAGAGCAACGCGCCGGCCGGCCCCGCCGGCGACCTGTACGTCTACGGCCAGCGCTGAGCATGGCCGGCCGCCTGCGCTACGCGCTGCTCGGGGTCGGGCTGTTCCTGGTGCTGTTCGCCCTGGTCGAGCGGGCCTACGCCTACCCGCGTCTGGCCAAGGTCCCGCTGGCGCCCTACGGCGTGCCAGTCGCCGAGGGCACCGGCGACTACTTCGACGCCGGCAAGCTGCGGATGGTCCGCGGCGCGGCCCTGCGCAACACCCAGGTCGTCAAGGGCGACCGGCGCGCCGGCAGCGCGCGGGTGGCCGTCTGGGACACCTTCATCAACACCGTCGACCTGGACCGGGGCACCCGCCTGCTGGTGATCCAGGAGCGCGTCCCGTTCGACCGGGTGACCGGCATGCCGGTGCACTGCTGCGGCGAGACGCCCCGACACGACGGGCTGGCGCTCACCTTCCCGTTCCCGACCAGCAAGACCACCTACCCGTTCTGGGACTCGACCGCGGCGCGCAGCGCCCCGGCCAGCTTCGTCCGCGAGGAGGAGGTCGACGGCCTGCGCACCTACCGGTTCGAGCAGCACCTGCGCGGGGCGCGCCTGCGGCCGGTCGACCTGCCCGGCTCGCTGGCCGGGCAGCCTCGGCTGCCGAGCGTCCCCACCTTCCTGGTCGACGACGACGACAAGGTCGTCTGGGTGGAGCCGGTCACCGGCCGCATCATCAAGGGGCAGGACCACTCGCGGCAGACCGTGCATGACGCCGCCAGCGGCACCACCTACCTGACCGGCTTCGACGCCACCCTCACCTGGACCGACGAGACCGTCGCCGGCAACGTCGCGCTGGCGCGGCACGACCTGGACGGGCTGCGGCTGACCCGGGTGCTGCTGCCGGCGGGCGCCGGGCTGCTCGGCGTGCTGCTGCTGGCCGCGGGCCTGCTGCCGCCGCGGCGCCGCTCGGCCCGGCCGGTCCGCTTCGTGGTCGACGCCAACGGGATCATCGCCGAGCAGGCCCCAGCCGAGCATGAGCGCGGCTGACCGCCGCGGCGGCCGCCACGAGGGGGCCCCTTCCCCCCGGGGCACCCGTGCCGGGTTCCCCGGACCCCTCCGCGCGGCCGCGCTGCTGGTCCTGCCGGCGATGCTGGCCGGCAACGCGGTCGGCTACCTGTTCACGGTCATCGCCGCGCGGCAGCTCGGGCCGGCCGCCTACGGCGCCCTCGGCGGGCTGCTCGGCGTGGTGATCGCCCTGGCGGTCCCAGGCATCGCCCTGCAGGCGGTGGTGGCCAGGCGCGCCGCCGTCCGCGGGCGCGACGGCCTGGGCGGGGCGCCGGTGGTGCGGCTGGCGCTGTGGTCGGGCGCCGCCCTGGCGCTGCCGGCCTGCGCCGCGGCGCCGCTGGTCGCCGGCTGGCTGCGCCTCGGCTCGCTCGGGCCCGCGCTGTGGCTGGCGGCCAACCTGGCGCCGCTGCCGCTGCTGTTCGCGGTCAGCGGGCTGCTGCAGGGACGCCAGCGCTTCGGCGCCCTGGCCGCGGTCATGCTGGTCGCCGCCGCCGGCAAGCTACCGCTGGGGGTGGCGCTGGTCGCCGCCGGCTACGGGGTCGACGGCGCGCTCGCCGGGGTGGCGGCCGGCACGCTCGCCGCCGGCCTGCTCGGCCTGGCCGCCGCCGGCCACGCCGCCAGCCAGGGCGCCGGCGCGGCCGTGGGCGCCACCCACGCGCTGGCCCGCGAGCTGGCCGCCGCCGGGCTCGGCGTCCTCGGCCTGGTCGCGCTCACCAACCTCGACGTGCTGCTGGCCCGCCACTACCTGCCGGCGGCGGCCTCCGGGCTGTACGCGGCCGGGGCGGTGGTCGCCAAGGTGGCCTACTGGGCGCCGCTGGCGGCGATGACGGTGGTGTTCCCGCGGCTGGCGCTGGCGGCGGGCCGGGGGGCGCTGCTGCGCCGCACGGCGCTGGCGACGCTGGCGTTCGGCGCGCTGTGCGTCGCCGGGGCCGCCGCCATGGCCCGCTGGCCGGCGCTGCTGCCGTTCGGCGGCCGCTACCTGGCGGTCGGGCCGGACCTGCCGCTGTTCGCGGCGCTCGGCACCGCCTTCGCCCTCGCCCAGCTGCTGCTGTTCGCCGACATCGCCGCCCGCCGGCGCCGCGGCGCCTGGCCGGTCGCGGTCGCCGCGTGCGTCGAGGCGCTGCTGGTGGCGGCCTGGTTCCACCATTCGGTCACCGAGATCCTGCTGGCGGCGCTGGCCAGCAGCGCCGCGCTGCTGCTGGCCGCCGGGCGGGTGCGGCTGGCCGCCGCCGCCGAACCCGTCCCTGGCGGCGCCGGGTGACCACCGCCCTGACCCGCCCGGCGGCGGCCGCCGCGGCGCGCCGCCGCGGCCGCCACGAGCTGCCGCCCGGGCGGCCGCTGCGGCGCTGGGAGGCGCTCGCCTACCTGCTGCTCGGTGCCGCCCTGGCCGCCGCGGTGCTGCTGCCCGGCCGGGGCGAGCCAAGCGTCGACACCAGCCCGCGGCTGTACTTCCAGCCCGCGCGCACGCTCACCGGCGCGTTCTCCACCTGGAACCCGGCGCCAACGCTCGGCCAGCAGAGCTACGACGCCGGCATCGCGCCGGTCGCGGCCGCGGTCTGGGCGGTCCGCGCGCTCGCCCGCTCGGTGTGGCTCACCGCCAGGCTGTGGCGGCTGCTGCTGCTCCTGCTGGCCGCCGCCGGCGCCGCCAGGCTGTACCACCGCCTCGCCGGCGGCGGCGCCGGCGCCGGCGGCGCCGGCCGGGTCGCCGCGGCGGCCGCCTACGCCGTCAACCCCTACGTGCTGGTGGAGGGCTCCACCAACCCGATCCTGCTGCCGTACGCGCTGCTGCCGTGGCTGCTGCTGGCGCTGGCGGCCGCGGTGCGATCCCCGCGCGGCTGGCGCCCGGCGGCCGCCTTCGCCGCCGTCTTCTTCGCCATGAGCGGGGTCAACGCCGGGGTGGTGCCGCTGATCATGCTGCTGGCGGTGCCGTGCTGGCTGGCCTACGCGCGGCTGGCCGAGCGGGCCAGCTGGCGGGCGCTGGCCGCCGCCACCGCCCGCTGCGCGCTGCTGGCGCTGGCGGTGTCGCTGTACTGGCTGGTGCCGTCCCTGCTGGCCGGCCGCGCCGGCGCGCGGGTGGCCGCCTTCACCGAGAGCGCGCGGGCGGTCGCCGCCACCTCCTCGTGGGCGGAGAGCCTGCGGCTGCTCGGCTTCTGGCTGCTGTACGGCCGCTCCGGCGCGCACCCCTGGATGCCGTCGCTGGTCGCCTACCTGACCAGCCCGGCGCTGGTGGCCGCCTCATTCGCGCTGCCGCTGGCCGCGGCGGTGGGGGCGTGGCGCTCGCGGGCCCGGCTGCGGGCGTTCGCCGCCATGCTGCTGGCGGCCGGCGTCGCCGTGATGGTCGGCAGCTACCCGCCCGACCGGCCGAGCCCGCTGGGGCGGCTGCTCGCCTGGGCGTTCGCGCACGTCCCCGGCGCGATCGCCTTCCGCACCACCAACAAGGCCGGCGCGCTGGCCGCGCTCGGCATGGCGCTGCTGGCCGCGCTCGCCGCCGCCGAGGCGGCCCGCTGGCTGCGCCGCCGGGGCGTGGCCGCGCGGCTGGCGGCGGTGGCGTCAGCGGCCGCGCTGCTGGCCGCGGCGGTGCTGCCCGCCGCCGGCGGCGCGGCCAGCCC
>DASQWY010000243.1:0-5982 GCA_035640005.1 Actinomycetes bacterium | reverse complement strand
CGCGGCCTCGGCCTGAGCGTCACCTCGCCCGACCACGGGCCGCACATGCTCGGCGTGCGCCTGCCGGCGGCGGCGCTGCCCGGCGTGGCCGCGGCGCTGGCCGCCGCGGGCGTGCACGCCAGCGTCAGGGGCGCGTCGCTGCGGCTGTCGCCGCACCTGTGGACCACCGAGGAGGACGTCGCCCGCCTCGGCGAGGCGCTGGGCGAGGCCTTACGCTGAGCGGCCCAGCGCGGCCAGCAGCAGCCCCTCCGCCAGGCAGGCGCGTTCGAATTCGCCCAGGTCCAGGCTCTCGTCGGTGCCGTGCGCGCGGCTGGAGGGGTCCATGCCGGCGCTGGTGACCAGGATGGCCGCCGCCGGGAACGCGGCGGCGAACTCGGCGACCAGCGGGATCGAGCCGCCGACGCCGATCTCGACCGGGTCGGCGCCGTAGGCCTCACCCAGCGCCGCGCGCGCGGTGTCGAACACCGGCCCGCTGGCGTCGACCGCGAACGGCTGGCCGAGCTCGCCGTCCTGGACCTCCACCCGCGCGCCCCACGGCGCGTGCTCGCGCAGGTGCCGCGCCAGCGCCCGCCGCGCCCGCGCCGCGTCGTCGCCGGGCGCCAGCCGCAGGCTGACCTTCGCGCGGGCCACCGGGACCAGCGTGTTGGAGGCGTCGGCCACGCGGGTGGCGTCGATCGCCAGCACCGACGCCGACGGCCGGGACCACAGCCGCTCGGCGACGCTGCCGCCGCCGAGCAGCCGCACCCCGTCCAGCAGGGCGGCCTCCTGGCGGAAGCGCGCCTCGGGGTAGTCGGCCCGCGGCGCGGGGGCGGTGACCAGCCCCTCCACGGCGACGTTGCCCCGCTCGTCGTGCAGGCTCGCCAGCAGCCGGCACAGGGCGGTCAGCGCGTCCGGGGCGGCGCCGCCGTACAGGCCGGAGTGCACGCCGTGCTCCAGCACCCGCAGCTCGACCACGCAGTTGACCAGCCCGCGCAGGGTGGTGGTGAGGGCGGGCGTGCCGACCTGCTGGTTGTCGGCGTCGGCGAGCACGATCACGTCGGCGGCGAGCTGCTCGCGGTGGCGCTCCAGGAAGGCGCCGAGGGTCGGCGAGCCGACCTCCTCCTCGCCCTCCACGAACACGGTGACCCCGACCGGCGGCCGCCCGCCGAGGGCGCGCAGCACCGCCAGGTGCGCGGCCACGCCCGCCTTGTCGTCGGCGACCCCGCGCCCGTACAGGCGCCCGCCGCGGACGGCCGGCTCGAACGGCGGGCTGGTCCACTCCGACGGCTCGCCGGTCGGCTGCACGTCGTGGTGGGCGTACAGCAGCACCGTGGGCGCGCCGGGCGGGGCCGGCCAGCGGGCGAGCACCGCGGGCTGGCCGCCCTCGACCGGGTCGAGGACCTCCACCCGGGGCGAGCCGACGTCGCGCAGCAGCCCGGCGACCAGGTCGGCGCAGCGGCGCACCTCCGCGGTGGCGCCGGGGTCGGCGCTCACCGAGGGGATCCGCACCAGCGCTTCCAGGTCGGCGCGGGCGCCGGGCAGCACCGCCCGCAGGGCCGTACGAAGGTCGTCGCTCATGGTCGCCAAGGCTACCGCAACGTATCAGGGAGGAGTCGGGCGCCTCTTTTGTCAGGTAGGGCATGAACGGGGGGGCGTCCGATGCATGGACGATATGTCGGCTACGTCGCGGGCCATGACCCGCTGCACGACTTCCTGAGCAGGATCATCCGCGACCACCTGGGCGTGCGCGAACCGCGGCCGGCGTTCCGCGTCTTCCGGCTGTCGGGCAGCAACGAGGTGTACGCCTACCAGGAGAAGCTCAGCGACGCCAAGGTCATCTGCAAGTTCTACGGCGCGAGGTCCTGGATGGCGCGCCAGGAGTTCGAGGGGCTCCAGATGCTGCGCCGCTACAACCTGGTCGGGTCGCCGCACCACGTGATCCGCCCGCTGGGCGTCAGCCGCGACCTCAACGGCGTGCTGGCCGTCGAGTACTACGCCGGCGAGCAGTTCAGCCAGGCGATCGCGCGCGCGACGCGCCACGGGGACGACGCCCACCTCTACTGGCGGCTGAAGGCGCTCGCCTACTTCCTCGCCACCCAGCACAACCGGACGGCCAACGGCGCGGTCGTCGACTTCGACCCCGACTGCCGCTACTTCGACACGGTGGTGGGCAGGCTCAGGAGGGCCGACCGCGTCGGGCAGTGGGACGTCGACGAGCTGTCGTGGCTGCGCGACTGCTGGCGGGACCGGCCGCGGATGTGGGGGGACCGCCAGGTCTGGCTGCACGGCGACGCCACCCCGGCGAACTTCCTGTTCGGCCACGGCCTGGACGTCGCCGCCATCGACCTGGAACGCATGAAGCGCGGCGACCGCATGTTCGACGTCGGGCGGGTCGCGGGCGAGCTGCAGCACGCGTTCATGGGCGCCGCCGGCGACTGGCAGCGCGCGGAGCCGTTCATCGGGCACTTCCTGTGGGAGTACAGCTCCCACTTCCCCGACCACGAGCGGACGTTCGAGTCGATCTGCGCCCGCGCGCCGTACTACATGGCGCTGAACCTGCTGCGGATCGCGTGCAACGACTACATCGCCCGGGACTACGGCGGCAGGCTGGTGGCGCGGGCGAAGCGGCTGCTGCAGGCCGCCTGAGCGCCGCCCGGTACCCTGGAGCATGGACATCCGAGCGGTCGCATTCGACGCGAACGGCACCCTGGTCAGGATCCTGACCGAGGACGGCATGGACCAGATCTTCCGGTCCGCCGCGCACCTGCTCACCTACCAGGGCATCGACCTGCACCGGCACGAGGTCCGGGACCGCTACTTCCAGGTCATGCGCGAGCAGCTGCGGGCCAGCCCGGAGGAGCATCCCGAGTTCGACGCCGTCGGCATCTGGCGCCGGATCGTCGAGGAGCACCTGACCGGGTTCACCCGCGCCCTGCCGGCCGAGAAGCTCCGGCAGCTGCCGCTGTTCCTGGCCGAGATGTCCCGCGGCGTCTCGCGCCACCGGCTGGGCCTGTACCCGCACGTGCGCGAGGTGCTGGACGTGCTGCGGGCGCGCTACCCGCTGGCGCTGGTCACCGACGCGCAGAGCTCGTGGGCGCGCGGGGAGCTGCACAAGGTCGGGCTGCTCGACTACTTCGACCCGATCGTCGTCTCCGGCGACCACGGGTACCGCAAGCCCGACCGGCGGCTGTTCCAGCTGGCGCTGGACGGGATGGGCGTGGCGGCCGAGCACGCGCTGTACGTCGGCAACGACATGCACCGTGACATCTTCGGCGCGCGGGAGGCGGGCATGACGACCGTGCGGTTCGAGTCCGACCAGGGCGCCAGCGAGCACCTGGACTGCGTGCCCGACTACACCATCGCCGACCTCCGCGACCTGCTGGGGATCCTCGGCCTGGCCTGACCGGGCGGTCAGCCGCCGACGTCGACGTCGACGTCGACGTCGACGTCGGCGTGGGGGCGGCCGGCGAGGGCCTGGAAGCCGGGGCCGCGGTCGAAGAACGGCGGCTCGCCGCGCTCGGCGCGCAGGCGGGCGCGCAGCGCGTCGGAGGCGGCCTGGTCCACCACCGGATGGTCGCGGTCGCCGCCGACGACCACGCCGTAGTGGTCGCGGGCGCCCCGGGCGCTGACCTTGCCCCAGCGCACGTCCCGGGCGACCTCCTGGTAGGGGCGCTCCAGCGGGTCGCCCCAGCCGCCCCCGCCGGTGGTGCGGATGCGGATCAGCTCGCCGGCGCGGACCGGCTCGGCGTCGGCGAGCGCGTCGACGGCCCGCTCGCACGGCCCGCCCGGGTCGATCACCACGCTGAACGGCCGGCCGGCGCGGCCGCCGTTCACGCCCCAGCAGGCCAGCAGCGACCGGTCGGCGATCGACATGAACTGCGCGTCGCGCAGCACCCGCAGGTGCTTCTCGTAGCCGAGCCCGCCGCGGTGGCGGCCCGGCCCGCCGGAGTCGACCGCCAGCCCCAGCCGCTCCACCAGCAGCGGCCAGCGCGACTCGGCGAACTCCGCCGGGATGTTGCGGGAGTCGGGCACCACGTGGACGGTGTCCTCCCCGTCGGCGTACCAGCGGCCGCCGGAGCCGCCCCCCAGCACCTCCCGCATCAGGTACGGCCGGCCGCCGGCGTCCTGCCCGTACACGCCGGTGTAGCGGATCGTCTCCTGGTCGGCCGGCATGCGCCCGCCGACCGCCTTGGCCAGCGTCCCGGCCAGCACGCCGAGCAGCCGCAGGATCACGAAGGTGCGCGCGTTGGTCGGCGCCGGGAACACCGGGGTGAGCAGCGTCCCCTTGGGCGGGAAGCGCAGCTCCAGCAGCGGCACCACGCCCTCGTTGACGTCCAGCTCGGCGGCGCGCTCCGGGCTGTCGGCCAGGTTGCGCAGCACCGGCGCCAGCCACTTCTTGAGGAAGTTGCCGTCGGCGTAGTCGCCGCAGTGGTTGATCGGCCCCCTGGCCTGCGGCGAGGTGCCGGTGAAGTCCAGGATCAGCCGGCCGCCCTCCTCGGAGGTCTTGGTGAGGGTGATCCGCTGGGCGTGCAGCCGCGGCGGGTCGACGCCGTCGTGCTCGGCGTAGTCCTCCCACACCCAGGTGCCGTCGGGGATGCTGGCGAGGATCTCGCGGCGGAACGTCTCGGTGGTGGTCGCCACGATGGCGTCGAAGCAGGCTTCCACGGTCGCCCGGCCGTAGCGGGCGAACAGCTCGGCGAGCCGGCGCGCGCCCATCAGGCAGGCCGAGCACTCGGCGTCCAGGTCGGCCGCGAGCGAGTCGGGGATGCGCGAGTTGCGGGTCATGATCCGCAGCGCCGCCTGGTTCGGCACGCCCTGGTCCCACAGCCGGATCGGCGGGACCATCAGGCCCTCCTCGAACACGCTGGTGGCGTGCGACGGCATCGACCCGGGCACGGCGCCGCCGATGTCGTCGTGGTGGCCGAACGCCTGCACGAACGCGACCACCTCGCCGTCGTGGAACACCGGCACGGTGACGCACAGGTCGGGCAGGTGGCCGATGCCGCCCTCCGACAGGTACACGTCGTTGTGGAAGAACACGTCGCCGGGCCGCATCGTCGCCGGCGGGAAGTCCCGCGCGACCGGGTGCACCAGCGCCGAGTAGGAGCGACCGGTGAGCTTGCGCAGCTTGCGGTCGTGGATGCCGGCGCGGAAGTCGTGCGCGTCGCGGATCATCGGCGAGCGGGCGGTGCGGCCGATGGCGGTCTCGACCTCCCGCTCGATGGAGGCGAGCGTGCCCTCCACGATCTCCAGGGTGACCGGGTCGACGCCGGTCATCGTGACGCCTCCGACGTCACCAGCAGGTTGCCGAGCCGGTCGACCTCGGCGCGGAAGCCGGGGTGCAGCGGCAGGGTGGCGCCGTACTCCTCCACCACCGCCGGCCCGGCCAGCCGGTCGCCCGGCCGCAGCCGGTCGCGGTCGTACACGGGGGTGTCCAGGTGGCCGCGGGCGGCGTCGAAGCAGACCGGGCGGCTGCCCGTGCGGGCGCGGCCGGGGTCGCCGTCGCCGGGCCCGGCCGCGCGCAGCCGCGGGCGGCGGATCGGCCCGACCCCGGTGACCCGCAGGTTGACCCACTCGACCTGCTGCTCGGGCCGGTCCCGGAAGCAGTAGCCGTACAGGCGCTCGTGGGCGTCGTGGAAGGCCGCCACGCACCGCCCGGCCAGCGCCGCGTCCACCGGCCCGTCGGGCGCCGGCACGCGCACCTCGAACGCCTGGCCCCAGTAGCGCAGGTCGGCGCTGCGCAGGTGGCGCTGGGCCGGCCGGGCGAACCCCTCGGCGTCCAGCGCCGTGGCCGCGCGCGCCTCCAGCGCCGCCCAGGTCGCCGCCACCGCCTCCAGGTCCAGCTCGGCGTGGCGGGCGACCGCGGTCTGCACGTAGTCGTTCTTCACGTCGACGGTGAGCAGCCCGAACGCCGACAGGTTGCCGGGGTCGCGGGGCACGACCGCCACCCGCAGCCCCAGCAGCTCCAGCAGCCGGCAGGCCAGCAGCGAGCCGGAGCCGCCG
>DASQWY010000242.1:0-8318 GCA_035640005.1 Actinomycetes bacterium | reverse complement strand
GCGGAGTAGTCGGCGACCGCCTGCTGCAGCGCCCGCTTGGTCTCCCGTTCCGCCTCGACGGTGGTCTGCAGCCGCTCGGCCATGGCGTTGAACGCCGCGGCCATGGTCCCGACCTCGTCGCGGCTGGAGGCCTTGGCCCGCTGGGAGAGGTCGCCGGCCGCCATCGCCTCGGCCGCGGTGGCCACCGACGCCACCGCCTGCGCGATCCGGCCGGCCAGGAACAGGGCGAAGGCGACGGTGAGCACGATGATGAGCAGGGGCGTGGCCACCGCCAGGAAGCGCTCCCTGCCGATCGCGGCGTCGTTGCGGGCCGCCCGCTGTGCCAGCAGGTCCCGCTCGGCTCGCTGGAAGTCGTCGCCGACGGCTCGGAGCCGGTCGAGCAGGGATCTGCCCTTCCCCGTCCGCACCAGCGCGGCGGCCCGGCCGGGCGGACCCGAACGCGCCGCGGCGATCTGGGGCCTGGCGGCCTCGGTCACCCACTGCTGGTGGAGGGTGACCATCTGCTCCACCCTGGCGAGCTGCGCCGGGTTGTCCGAGACCAGCCGCTGCAGCCTGGCGGCGGTCTGGTCGAAGGCGGCCAGCCCGCCGGTGTACGGCTCCAGGAAGGCCTGCCTGCGGGTGATGATGAAGCCCCGCTCTCCCGTCTCGGCGTCCACGGCGGCCTTGACCAGGGCCTGCCCGTCCGCCAGGACCTCCTGGCTGTGGATGGTCAGCCGGTTGTAGGTGGCGACCCTGGACAGCGACTGGTAGCGCAGCGCGCTCACCGCGGCCAGCAGGACCATGGGCGCCAGAAAGGCCAGCAGGATCTTGGTCCGAAGCCTCACCTCCCCATCCCTCCCTCTGCAGGTTGTTGCTGGACGGCCAGCGCGGGGTCGTTCAGCATCGCGCCGACGTCCAGGATCGTGAGCAGGTCGGGGGTGACCCCCCGCACCGTCGGGCGGGCGGCGTCGACGGTCCCGGCCAGCGGCGGGCGGATCTCCCGCGCGGCGACCCGGGTGACCCCCGGCGCGTCGTCGACCAGCAGCCCGACGCAGGCGCGGTCGTTCCAGACCAGGACGACCTTGCGCTGCTCGCCCTCGGCCTCGGTCGGCAGCCCCAGCCGGGAGCGTGGGTCCAGCACCGGGTACAGCGTTCCCCGGATGTTCACCATCCCCGCCCACCAGGCCGGGACCCCCGGCACGGAGGTGAGGCCCTGCAGCGGCTGGACCTCCCGGACGGCGCGGATGTCGATGCCGTAGCGTTCCGAGCCGAGGACCACGATCACCAGGTCGAGGGCGCCGTCCGGTTCCTCGGCCGCCAGCGGCCGCGCCAGCGCCCGGGCCCGCTGCTCCAGGATCCGTCCCACCTGGCCGTGGTCGGTGGGCGCGGCGGCGTCACCCATGGCGGACCCGCGGGCCGTGGTCCCGCTCGACCAGCGCCCGGTGGTCCGAGGCCAGCGACAGCACCTGCCGGGCGGTCAGGCCGTCGCCGTGCGGGACCGGGTCGTCCGGGTCGAGCGCTGCCAGCAGGCGTTCGGCGTTGCCGAGCGAGGCCCTGGCCTGTCCCCGCAGCCCCAGGCGGGCGAGCTGGCCGGCCTTTGCCAGGTGCCCGAGCACGAAGCCGGGGTCGGCGCACGTGCACCGCCGGAACGAGGCCAGGGCCTCGTCCCCGAGCCCCTGGTCGAGCCGGATGAGCCCGAGCAGGTAGTGGACGGCCGGAGCCAGCGGGTCCCGCGCCGCTTCCTCCTCGAGCCCCCGGACGGCCTCCCGCGAGCGCCCGCTCCTCCACAGCTCCAGCGCCTCCTGGCAGCCGGCGCGGTTTCCGGGAGCGGCGGGGGGGTCGCCGGCGCCGGCCGGCGGGTGCGCCCGGGCGGCCGGGGCCGGTGGGGCAAGGACCGGTCGAGGGGGCGGCGGCGCCGGCTGGGGGACGGCGGCGGGCTCGGGCCGCCCGGCCCTGCGGTAGGCGGCCGCGCCGGGCATCGCGGCCTCCAGGCCGTCGAAGGGGCCGAGGATGGCTTCCACCTGGCTGACCAGCAGCCAGCCGTCCCCGGTCAGCGCCTCCCGCAGCCGCCCGACCACCGACCGCGCGGTCCCGGGGTCGAAGTACAGCAGGACGTTGCGGGACAGGATGAGGTCCACGGCCGTGGTGCCGGTCGGCGGGGACGGATAGTGGTCCTCGACCAGGTTGAGCTTGGCGAAGGTGACCATGTCCCGCAGCTCGGAGGCGACCTCCCAGCGGCCGCCGGAGCGCGAGAAGTGCCTGGCCCGCACGGCCTGCGGCACGCCCCGGAACGACCACTCCCCGTAGACCCCTCGCGCCGCCCGCCGCAGGGAGCGCCCGTTCACGTCGGTGGCCAGGATGCCCACGTCCCAGCGCCGCGGGTCGGGGAGCAGGCGGTGGAGCAGGATGGCCAGGGTGTAGGCCTCCTCGCCGGTGGAGCACCCGGCGCTCCACAGGCGCAGCCGTCGCTGCGGCCGGCGGCTGGCGATCAGCTCCGGGAGGATGCGCTCGGTCAGCGCTTGCACCTGGCTGGCGTCCCGGAAGAAGTAGGTCTCGGTGACGTCCAGGGCGGCGACCAGCGCGTCCAGGGCCTCGGCCCCCTCGCCCGGCTGCAGGCGCCGGTACAGGTCGGCGGCGTCCTCGGCGGCCAGGTCCCGCACGGCCCGGCGCACCGCCCGCTCCAGGTCGAGCTGCCGGCCCTGGGGGACGGCCATGCCGGTGCGCCGGCGGACCAGCGCCCGGAAGCGGGCCAGGTCCTCCTGGCCGAGGGTGGGCTGCGACGCGGCCCTCGCCATCGCGCTAGGCGGGGTGGGCATAGGCTCGGACGGGGAGGCTGGCCGCGCCCTCGTAGAGGCGGCCGGTATCGAGGAGCAGCAGCAGCCGGTCGCGGTGGCGGATCGCCGAGGAGACCGCCGACGGCGAGGCCGCCGCGCCGGCCGCGCTGGTGGCCTCGGACGGGACCGTCAGCACCTCGACCACCTCGTCGGCCACCAGGCCCACCGTCGTGCCCCGCGCGCGCACCACCAGGATGGGGGTGGACAGGTCGGGCGCCCGCTGCGGCATGCCGAGCCGGCGTCGCAGGTCGACCACGGGGATCACCTGTCCCCGCAGGTCGATGACGCCGCACAGCCACGGTGGCGCCTCCGCCAGCGGAGTGATGGCCACCATGCGGAGGACCTCCACCACGTCCTCCACCGGCACGGCATGCTCGATGCCCTGCAGCCGCAGGACCACCAGTCGCAGCAGGTCGGCATGGTCAGGAGCGGCTGGCGGACCAGGTCCCTGCTGGAGGTGCTCGATCATCGGCCCTCGACCCTGACGACGCGCGGACGCTCTACTGCATATCGGGATGATCCAGCGCCGCCTTGAGCAGCCGGGCTGTCAGCGAGCTCCTCCGTCAGGGGGGGCCGGCAGCCCCCGGAGCTTCTCGAGCAGGTTCTCGACAGTGATGGGCTTGGGCAGGTAGTCGTCCATGCCGGCTTCGCGGCAAGCGCGCTGGTCCTCTTCGAGCACGCTCGCCGTCAGGCCCACGATCCGCGGCCGCTCGTCGGGTGGGTAGCGCCCGCAGATCTCCCGCGTGGCTTGGAGACCATCCATCTCCGGCATCTGGACGTCCATGAAGATGACGTCGTACCGCTGCCGTTCGAGCGCGGCGAGGGCATCCACGCCGTTGCCAGCGACGTCAGCGTCGTAGCCGTTCCTGCGCAGCATCTGCAGGGCGAGCGTCTGATTGGTCTGGATGTCCTCCACCAGCAGGATCCTGAGCGACGATCGTGCCCGTCGCCCTTCGCGCGGGGTGGCGGGCGGCGACGGTCCGCCGGCCGCGGGCTGATCCCCGGAGCCGCGCAGCCGGAGGATCGCGTTGTACAGCAGGGAATGCTTGAGCGGCTTGGTGAGCACCTGGCCTGCCAGCCCGTCGCCGAGCCCCTCCGAGCGCGCGCTGGCCGTTACGAGGAGAATGACCGGGAGATCGGGAGCCAGGATGCCCAGTTCGCGCGCGAGCCCGGCCGCGTCGACCGCCGGCGGGGCGTGGTCCAGGATCGCAAGGTCGAGCGGCTCACCGCCTCGGACCCATTGCAGTGCTTGCGACGGGGAGCCTGTGTGATGGGGCCGCAGACCCCAGGACTCAGCGAGGCGTCGAAGCACCAGACGGCTCGTGTCGTGGTGGTCGACGAGGAGCACGTCGAGCGGCGGCAGCGTGCCGGCGCCAGGCTCGCGGTGTTGGTCGTGGAGCGGGGCCGGCATCGTGAATTGGAACACCGACCCCGCTCCGACCACCGACTCGGCCCAGATCCGACCGCCCATGAGCTCGACCAGGCGCCGGCAGATTGCCAGACCGAGGCCAGTCCCGCCGTACAGGCGGGTCGTGGAAGGATCGGCCTGGTGGAACTCCTGGAAGACCAGCGGCAGCTGATCGGCCGGGATGCCGACGCCCGTGTCGCGGACCGAGAACCGCACGACGTTGACGTCCTGCCGGGAGGGCGCCGGCTGGACTCGGACCAGGATCTCACCCTGCTCGGTGAACTTGACCGCGTTCGCCAGGAGGTTGACGAGCACCTGCCGGACCCGGCTGGGATCTCCGACCACCTGCGTCGGCATGCCCTGCTCGATGGCGTAGGCGATCTCGACGCCCTTGCGGTCCGCCATCCCCGCGACCAGGTCGATCGACTCCTCCACGCACGCGCGCAGGTCGAACGGGACCGCCTCCAAGGTGACGTTCCCGGCTTCCACCTTCGAGAGGTCAAGGATGTCGTTGATGATCGACAGCAGGTGCCCGCAGCTGGTCTGGATGGTGCTGGCGAACTCCCGCTGGTCGGCGTCCAGGTCGGTGTCGAGCAGCAGGCTGCCGAAGCCGATGATGGCGTTCATCGGCGTGCGGATCTCGTGGCTCATGTTGGCGAGGAAGGCCGACTTCGCGCGCGTGGCCTCTTCGGCCTCGGCCTTGGCCGCTTCGAGCTCCCTGCCGCGCATGGTGAGCTCCTCGTGGAGCGCGATCAGGCCCGTGTTGGTCTCCTCCAGCTCGTGGTTGAGGGCCGAGATCTCAGCGATCCGGACCTGAAGCTCCGCCTCCTTCGCCTGCAGCGCGTCCAGCGCCTGACCCAGCTCCGTCTTCTGGTGGCGGAGCAGGTCCAGCACCGACAGCCCGCCGCGTCGCAGGATCTGCTCCCCCCACTCGGCCGCCAGCGCGGCGCTCACCGACACGTCGGGTGGCAGCTGCTTGGTGACCGTGACGACCACCTCGTCGCCGGAGGCGTCATCGATCTCGAAGGCGTCGGACATCCGCCGCGCGATCACCAGCTCCTCGGCCAGTTGGGCGGGCGGCCGGCCTTCCAGTCCTGCCCCCGCCCGGTGGCGGACGGTGGCCTGGAGCCCGCAGGCCGGCTCCTGCTCGGCCACGGCGAACTCGACCGCACCGCCCCCGTGGCGCACGGCGTTGCGGGCGATCTCGGAGACGGCGGTCGCGAAGCGCGTCTGCTCCGGCACGGAGAGCCCGGCGACCTCACCGAGCCGGAGCGCGACCGTGCGGGCCAGCGCCGCGTCGCTCTCTTCCGCGAGCGGCAGGCCCGCCACCTCGCGCTTCACGGCCGTTCGCCGGGGCGGTCCTCGACCACGACGACGGTGGCGTCGTCGCTGCCGCGCACGAAGTCCCGGTGCAGCACGGCGGCAACGGTCGTCGGGTCGTGGCGGAGGAGCCCCCCGTCGGGGTCGGCCGCGACGCCGGAGCGGATCCCGTCGGACCACATGATCAGCGACGCCCCCGGCGCCCACGACAGGTCGACGAGGCGCGGGCGCGGCAACTGGTGCTCGGTCCCGAGCATCCCCGGCTGCGAGACGAACCCGTGGGCCTGCCGGTCGGCGGCGACGATCCTGCCCTGGACGTTTCCGATCCCGGCGAACCAGACGCGCTGCTCGGCAAGGTCGATCCGGGCGAGCGCCGCCACGCCGCCCCGGGTATGGCGCATCGCCGCGTTGGCCGCTTGGAGCCAGCCGCAGAGGTCGCCGTCGTAGTCGCTGTCGAACGACGCGAGGCCGGCCTGCGCCGCCTCGTGCGCGGGCGGCCCGTGCCCGAGCCCGTCGATGACCAGCACGCAGCAGCCGTCGCCGTCGTGGGACGCCGCCCACCCGTCCCCATTGCGGTCCTCCGGCACAACCGGGAGTGAGATACCGCCGCTGCGGAGGCGCCCGCCGGACACCGCCCCGACGGGGCGGTCCGCGCCGAAGCGGCCGAGCACCACCGTCCCCCTGGAGTCGCCGGTGTACAGGTCGAAGCTCGTCGCCAGGCGGCGGACCGAGGCCAGTCCCACCCCGAGGCCGCCCGGGGCCGCGTCTGCGCCGGCGAGGGCGGCCGCCGGGTCGGCGATCCCCCGGCCCTGGTCGACGGCGAGCAGTTCCAGGCCGGCGGGGCGTTCGAGGGGACGAAGCAGCAGGTAGCCGTCCTCACCGTGGCGGAGGATGTTGGTGCCGAGCTCGGTTGCCGCGATCTGCGCCGACCCTGACTCCCTTTCCGGGATCCCGAGCGTGCGCGCCAGCGCGTCGACCGCTCGCCGTGTCGCTCCCACGTCACTGCGGTCGCGGATGGGGAACATCTGGTGCGACGCCTGCGTCATCGAGCCCAGGCCGTGATCTCGACCACGGTCCCCTCGCCAGGCTGCGACTCGATGCGGAAGTCGTCCACCAGCCGGCGCGCGCCTGGCAGGCCGATCCCCATGCTGTTGCGGGAGCTGTAGCCGTCCTGCAGGGCCAGGTCGACATCGGTGATGCCAGGGCCGTTGTCCTGGAAGCGGGCTCGCAGCCCGACCCGGCCGCCGCCCTCCACCCGCTCGATGACCATGGCGCCACCGCCGGCGTACTGGAGGGCGTTGCGGGCCAGCTCGCTGGCGGCGGTGATCAGTTTGGTCTGGCGGACGATGCCGAACCCGAGCTCGGCCGCGGCGGCCCTGAGGCTCGCCCGCACGGCCAGCAGCGACCCTTCGCCGGCGATCTCGCAGATCGTCGAGGTCGCCGCCGGCAACGTCTGGGTGCCCACCAGCGAACCTCAGCTACTCAGCCGTTGCAGCAGCGCCATGCCTTCCGCGGCGTTGAGGGCGGTATGGACGTGCCGCATGCCAACGCCGAGCTCGATGAGGGTGATGGCGACGGCCGGCTGGATGCCGACCACGACCGCCTCGGCTCCCAGCAGGCGGATCATCCCGGCGATGCGCGCGATGATCCGGGCGATGAACGAGTCGACCACCGCCAGGCCGCCGACCTCGATCAGCACGCCGGTCGCGCGGGTCCGTGCGACCGCCTTGGTGATGTCGCCCTCCAGCCGCAGGACGGTGTTGTCGTCCAGGTCGCCCTGCAGGCTGACGAGCAGGCTGGAGCCGAGCTGGACGATGGGGACGCCCTCGACGACGGTCATGGCGTCACCGTCGCGGCCACCGCGCCGTTCGGCGGCCGTGCCGTTGCCGTGGTGCGGTCGCTCAGCATGCCGAACGCCAGCTGCAGAGCGTCGCGCAAGGTGCTGCGGCTGCGGACCCCGCCGATGTCGATCCCCAGGTGCACCATGGCCTGGGCGGTCTCGGGCCTGACGCCGCTGATGATGCTCTCGGCGCCCATCAGCCGGGCACCCTGGATCGTCTTGAACAGGTGCTGCGCGACCGCGGTGTCGATGGTCGGCACGCCGCTGATGTCGAGGATCACCACCGCCGCCTCGTCGGTCGCGATGCGCTCCAGCAGACTCTCGGTGAGGCGCGCGGCCCGGCCGCTGTCGAGGGTGCCGATGATCGGCAGCGCCAGGACGCGCTCCCACACCTGGATGACGGGTGTCGACAGCTCCAGGATGTCGTCGCGTTGCCGCTGCAGCAGCCGCTCCCGTTCCACCCGTTCGGTGAGGTCGCGGGTGACCTTGACGAACCCGACGTGCTGGCCGCCCGGGTCGCGCACTGGCGCGATGACGACGTTCGCCCAGAAGCGCTCGCCGCCCTTGCGCAACCGCCAGCCCTCGCCCTCGAACCGTCCCGTCTGCAACGCCTGGCTCAGCTCCCGCTTGGCGAGCCCGGCCTCGACATCCTCCTCGGCGTAGAACATCGAGACGTTCTTACCGATGACCTCGCTGGCCGTGTAGCCCTTGATCAGCTCGGCCCCCCGGTTCCAGGTCCGGATGGTGCCGTCGGCGCCGAGCAGGACGACCTCGTAGTCGGTGATGGAGTCGAGCATCAGCGAGGCCAGACGCAGCTCCTCCTCCTGGCGGCGCGGCTCCGTCAGGTCACGGGTGACCTTGACGAACCCGGTGACGTCGCCGTGAGCGTCACGCATCGGCTGGATGACGACGTTCGCCCAGAACCGCTCGCCGTCCT
>DASQWY010000241.1:0-8784 GCA_035640005.1 Actinomycetes bacterium | reverse complement strand
GCGGCGGGAGCCGCGCGCCCGCCCGCCGGACGAGCCGCTCGCCGCACGGCCCGCCCTGATCGACGTGCCGCCGGTCGAGATCGCCCCCAACGACCCGCTGATCGCGTACTTCTCCGGCGCCACCGGGGCGGTTGACATCGGCTCGCTGCAGCTCGACTCGCCGGCGCTGGCCGGCCTGCGCGACGCCGGCGTCAGGCTGGTGGTCCCGCTGGTCAGCCAGGGCGAGCTCATCGGCCTGCTCAACCTCGGCCCGCGCCGCAGCGAGCAGGAGTACTCCACCGACGACCGCAAGCTGCTGAACGACCTGGCCGGCCACGCCGCCCCGGCGGTGCGGGTGGCCCAGCTGGTCCGCGAGCAGGAGGCCGAGGTCCGCCAGCGGGAGCGCATCGAGCAGGAGCTGCGGGTCGCCCAGCTCATCCAGCAGCGGTTCCTGCCGCGGCACCTGCCCGAGCTGCCCGGCTGGCACCTGGCCGCGCTTTACCGGCCGGCCCGCGAGGTCGGCGGCGACTTCTACGACTTCATCGAGCTGCCCGACGGCCTGCTCGGCATCGTGGTCGGGGACGTCACCGACAAGGGGGTGCCGGCCGCGCTGGTCATGGCCACCACCCACTCGGTCCTGCGGGCCGAGGCGCCCCGGCTGGTGGCGCCGAGCGAGGTCCTCACCAGGGTCAACGACCTGCTGGTCGAGGAGATGCCGGCGCACATGTTCGCGACCTGCCTGTACGCGGTGCTCGACCCGGCCAGCGGCCACCTGCGCTACGCCAACGCCGGGCACAACGTGCCCTACGTCTCGGCCGGCGGCGGGGAGGTCGGGGAGCTGCGCGCGACCGGGATGCCGCTCGGCCTGATGCCCGGCATGGACTACCAGGAGAAGGAGGCCACCCTCGGGCCCGGCGACACGATCCTGCTCCACTCCGACGGCCTGGCCGAGGCGCACGGCCCGGACCGCGAGATGTTCGGCTTCCCGCGGGTCGCCGCCATGGTCGGCGAGGCCTCCGGAGGCGGCCAGGCGCTGATCGACCGGCTGCTGGAGCAGCTCGCGGAGTTCACCGGCGCGGACTGGGAGCAGGAGGACGACATCACCCTGGTCACCCTGGAGCGCCGGGCAGGCCCGGTGGGGGAGCGGCTGCTGGCCGAGTTCGACGTCCCCAGCGAGGTCGGCAACGAGCGCCTGGCGATCGACGGGGTGGCCAAGGCGGTCGCCGAGCTCGGCCTGCCCGGCCCGCGGCTGGAGCGGCTCAAGACCGCGGTCGGCGAGGCGGCCATGAACGCCATCGAGCATGGCAACCACGCGCGCCCGGAGCTGCCGGTCGGCGTCCGGGTGGTCACCGACCAGACCAGCCTGCGCGTACGCATCACCGACCAGGGGGGCGAGCGCCCGCTGCCGGAGGTGACCGTCCCGGACCTCGACGCCAAGCTGGCCGGGCAGCAGAGCCCCCGCGGCTGGGGGCTGTTCCTGATCAAGAACATGGTCGACGAGCTGCTCACCACCACCGACGAGCGGCACCACGTCGTCGAGCTGATCATGCACCTAGAGGAGGCGCCAGATGGCCGCAGGTGAGTTCGAAGCGGAGGTAAGGCGCCACGACGGCACCGGTGTCATCGACCTCCATGGCGAGATCAACCTCGGTGCCGAGGGGCGGCTCGGCAGCGCCTACGACGAGGCGGTCCAGGACGACCCCAGGGCGGTCCTGCTCAACTTCGCCGGGGTCGACTACATCAACTCGACCGGCATCGCCCTGATCGTCGGGCTGCTGGCCAGGGCCCGCAAGGAGCGCCGCGCCGTGCGCGCGTTCGGGCTCAGCGACCACTACCGGGAGATCTTCGCGATCACCCGGTTGAGCGACTTCATGGGCATCGACGAGAGCGAGGACAGCGCGGTGCACGCCGCCGCGACCGGCTCCTGACGCGCCGGTCCAGCAACAAGGAGGGGCAACAGCATGGCCGAAGGCAGTCTGACCACCGAGGTCCGGGAGCTGACGACCCGAGCGAGCGTCATCGACCTCAAGGGCGACGTCACCGCCGCCGCCGAGCAGGCACTGAGCGACGCCTACACCGCCGCCAGCGGCCCGTTCACCCGGACGGTGGTCCTCAACTTCAGCGGCCTCGAGTACATGAACAGTGGCGGCATCGGGATGCTGGTGACGCTGCTGGTGCGGGCCAACCGGCAGCGGCAGCGGCTGGTGGCCTACGGGCTGAGCGAGCACTACCGCCAGATCTTCGAGCTCACCCGCCTGGACGAGGCGATCGGCATCTACGGCAGCGAGGCCGAGGCGTTCGCCAACGCCGACGCGCAGTGAGGGGGCCAACGCCATGACCGCCGGACCGAACGAACCCAGCACCCCGATCCCGGAACCCCCCGAGCACCCCGCCGCTCCCCGCGACGCCGCCTACTGGGCCAAGAACGTCTCCACCCTCAAGCTCGGCGAGGTGCCGGCGAAGGCCGTCAACCTCAACGTCACCGGCAAGCGGGTCGTCGGGCCGGTGCAGGGCTTCGGGAAGATGTGGCAGAAGACCGTCCGCGTCGAGCTGCGCGGCGCCGAGGTCAGCCCGACCGAGGTCATCACGACGTGGAAGGCGGAGTTCCAGCGCTTCTGGCCGCCGCGCAACTGGTTCTACGCGCCCCTGACCGGCATCGCCCCCGGCGAGGTCGCGCTGCTCAACCTGACCATGCCGGGCCGCATGAAGCTGTCCACCGGCGTGCTGGTGCTGTACGCCGACGAGGAGTCGTTCACGCTGATGACCCCGCAGGGGCACGTGCTCGCCGGCTGGATCACCTTCAGCGCCACCACCGTCGACGGGGTAACGGTGGTGCAGGTGCAGGCGCTGGAGCGGACCAACGACCCGCTGTACGAGCTCGGCTTCCTGCTCGGCGGCAACCGCTTCAACACCAGGTTCTGGGTGCGGACCGTCGAGAACCTGGCCCGCCACTTCGGGGTTGAACCTCAAGTAGAGGTTCAGGCAGTGTGCGTCGACCGGCGGCGGCAGTGGCGCAAGGCCGGCAACCTCAAGCACAACGCGGCCATCCGCACCGCCCTGTGGTCGCTGGGGGCGCCGCTGCGCTGGCTCGCCCGCCCGTTCCGCCACCGCTGACCGCCCCGGGTGGGACCGTGGTCCGGTCGCGGGTGGCCGCCTGGGCGCTGTGGGCGCTGGCCGTGCTCGGCGGGGCCCTGATCTGGTGGCTGAGCGTCCTGGTGGTCCGGCTGCGGCCGGAGATCACCAACACCGGTGGCGTGCCCCCAACGATCGCGCTGGTGAGTGCGGTGACGGTCGGGGCGGTGCTGGCCAGCCGCCGGCCCCGCCACCCGGTCGGCTGGCTGCTGCTGTGGTATGGGTTGCTCACGGACGTGGGCGGCCTGGCGGAGGCGTACGCCGACTACGGGGCCGTGGCCCGCCCCGGCTCCCTGCCCGCTGCCGGCTACGTGGCCCTCTACGGCCCGCCCACCACCATCGCGGCGTTCGTGCTGCTGGGCTTCGTCCTGCTGCTCACCCCCACCGGCTCGCTGCCGACCCCCGGCTGGCGCTGGTGGGCCAGGGTCGCGGTGGCCGCGCCGGTTGTCTCCCTGCTCACGGTCGTCACCGCGCCCGCGATCGACCGGCGCTACCGGTCGATCGACAACCCGCTCGACCTCCGGAACCTGCATGGCGTCCGGCTGGCCGCCAACAACCTGGCCCTCGCCGTGACCCTGCTCGCCTTCCTGACCGCCGCCGGGTCGCTGGTGGTGCGCTTCCGCCGCGCCCGCGACCTGGAACGCCAGCAGCTGCGCTGGGTGGCGTTCGCCGCCGGCGTGGTGGCGGTGCTGGCGGTGGTGTCGCTGGTCGCCTGGGGGGCCGGCAGCCCGGACGCGCTCGGCTGGGCGGCCGGCGTCAGCGCGGCCGTCCTGCCGCTGGGGATCGGCGCGGCGATCCTGCGCTACCGGCTGTACGACCTGGACCGGATCATCAGCCGCGCGCTGGCCTGGGCGGCCCTCACGGTCGTCCTCGGCGCCGGCTACGCCGCCGTGGTGCTGCTGCTCGGCCAGCTGCTGGGCCGGGCGTCGAGCCTGGCGGTGGCCGCGGCGACCCTGGCGGTGGCGGCCGCGTTCCAGCCGGCCCGCCGCCGCGTCCAGCTGGCGGTCGACCGGCGCTTCAACCGGCGCCGCTACGACGCCGCCCAGACCATCCAGGCGTTCAGCGCCCGGCTGCGCCAGCAGATCGACCTGGACACGCTCAGCGCCGAGCTGCTGGCCGTGGTCGACCAGACCGTGCAGCCGACGACCGCGGCGCTGTGGCTGCGCCAGGGCGCGCCGCCGGCATAGTCAGGAGTCAGGCGCGGGTGCGGCGCGGCCGCAGCGCCAGGGTCGCCAGGAACGCCAGCAGGAACGCCGGGACCGACGCGCCCAGCCACGGCAGCCTCGCCGACAGCGGGAACGGCAGCCGCAGCAGGCCGTGGAACAGGTGGCCCAGCAGCGTCACCCAGGCGCCGACCGTGCCGGGGTTGATCCAGTTGTAGAGCAGGAACCCGGCCAGCCAGGCGGCCACGGCGCGCCAGCGCACGCCGCGGTAGCGACCGGCCGGGTCGTACATGGCGGCCACGTCCCAGGCGCGGCGGCTGAGCACGTAGTAGTCGGCCGCCAGCACCCCGAACAGCGGCACGAACAGCGCGCCGAGCAGCAGCAGGAAGCTCTGGTAGCGGGACAGGTCGCCGACCAGGGCGGCCAGGCCGGTGGCGGCCACGCCGAGCGCCAGCACCAGCGGCCGGCCAGGCAGCCGCGGCAGGGCGTTCTGCAGGCTCACGCCGGTCGAGTAGACGTTGGCGAACACCTCGTCGGTCTCGTCCACCACCAGCACGGCCATGGCCACCACCCCGGCCGGGACCGCCACCACCGCGGCGATCACGTCCCCCTGGCCGATGGCGAGCAGGAACAGGATGCCGAGCGCGGAGAACCACAGCTGCGCGACCAGGTAGCCGACGCCGGCGCCCCAGAAGGTGGCCCGGGCGGAGCGGCCGAAGCGCGCGTAGTCGGCCACCAGCGGCACCCAGGAGACCGGCAGCGCCACCGCCAGGTCGACGCCGGCCCAGAACGACAGCCCGCCGGCGCCGGGCCGGGCCGCCAGGCGCGCCAGGTCGAAGCCGGTGAGGGCGTGCCAGCTGAGGTAGGCGGTGGAGGCCAGCACCGCCCACACCACGAACCGCTCCAGCCAGCGGCGCACCACCAGCAGTGGCCCGGCGCCGGCCAGCGCGGTGGTGAGCGCCCCGAACAGCAGCACCCACAGCAGCCGGCCGCGGAAGCCGAACAGCCGCTCCGACACCCGCGCGGCCGCGCTGGCGATGACGAACAGCTCGAAGGTGGCCCAGCCGAGGTTCTGCACCACGTTGCAGGCCGTCGGCAGCAGCGAGCCGCGCACGCCGAGCGGGGCGCGGTACAGCACCATCGCCGGCAGGCCGGTCTCGGCGGCGGGCACGGCCGCCAGGCCGAGCAGCAGGTTGCCGACCGCCGCGCCGACCAGGGTCGCGGCCAGCGCCGGGACCAGCCCGAGCGCCGGCACCAGCAGCGCGCCGGCCACCAGCACCAGCAGGCTGATGCCGAGGTTGCCCCACAGCACCGCCTGGTCGAGGAACCCGAGCACGCGCCGGTCGGGCGGGACCGGGTCGATGCCCCACTCCTCGGAGGCGCGCAATGTGGACGGCCGGTCGCCGAGCGTCGCCATCGTTCCTCCCTGCGCCGGTATGAGCCGGGTCAGGTTCGAAGGGTCGCCGGCGGTGCCGGCCTCTCAGCCCGAGGTCACGGACTCCCCTGGAACCACAGGGAATTCTACCGCCGGGCCGGTCTGGAATGAAAAGCTTGAGGCATTTCCGACTGAATTTCTCAGCGTGACGCGAGCGGCGGGTCCGGCGCTTGCGCCGCAGGTGACGATCTGTCCGCCGCGGTGGCAAATGCGCGATCCGATGGCAATTTCGAATGCTTGGGCATGTGGGTCGGTTGCGAAATCGAAGATGGTTGCAATTGGCGAACGTACGTTCGAACATTCGTGAATATGGGATTCCAGAACCCGCCGGTCCCCTGGTCACGGTTCGAGGCCCTCCTCGCGGGCAACCGGCCGCCGGGAGCGGACGGCGGCGACGCGCCGGCCTGGTCGGCCAGGCGCCAGCCGTACCGGCCGCCGCCCGCCGCGCGGCGCCGGCCGCCCGGCGGGGTCCGCTACGCCGAGCTGCACTGCCACTCCAACGCGAGCTTCCTGGACGGCGCCTCCCACCCGGAGGAGCTGGTGGAGGAGGCGGCCCGGCTCGGCCTGGAGGCGCTCGCCCTCACCGACCACGACGGCATGTACGGGGTGGTCCGCTTCGCCGAGGCGGCCAGGGCCGTCGGCCTGCCGACCGTCTTCGGCGCCGAGCTGACCCTGCTGCCGCCCGGCGGCGGGCAGCGGACCGGCACCCCCGACCCGGCAGGGGAGCACCTGCTGGTGCTCGCCCGCGACCCGGCCGGCTACGCCCTCCTCTGCCGGGCGATCTCCGAGGCGCAGATGGCCGGGTCCAAGGGGGCGCCCCGTGGGTCGCTGGGGCGGCTGGCCGGCCTGCACGGCGGCCACTGGCTGGTCCTCACCGGCTGCCGCAAGGGGGCGGTGCCCGCGGCCCTGCACGAGCATGGCCCGGCGGCCGCCGCCCACCAGCTCGGCCGCCTGGTGGAGGCGTTCGGGCGCGACAACGTCCACGTGGAGCTTTGGGACCACGGCGACCCGCTCGACTCGGCCCGCAACGACGCCCTGGTCCGCCTGGCCGACCGGGCGGGGGTCGAGGTACTGGCCACCAACAACGTCCACTACGCCACCCCGGGCCGGCGGCGGCTGGCCACCGCCCTGGCCGCCGTGCGCGCCCGCAGCTCCCTGGCCGAGCTGGACGGCTGGCTCCCGGCCGCGGCCGGCGCGCACCTGCGGGCGGGCTTCGAGCAGGCCGCCCGCCTGGCCCGCTACCCGGGGGCGGTCGAGCGGGCCGCCGAGCTTGGCGGCGCCCTCGCCTTCGACCTGGAGCTGGTCGCCCCCCGCCTACCCGACTTCCCGGTCCCCGCCGGCCACACCGAGATGAGCTGGCTGCGGGAGCTGGCCGGGCGCGGCGCGGCCCGCCGCTACGGGCCGCGGGACGCCGAGCGGGTGGCCGGCGCCTGGCGCCAGATCGACCACGAGCTGGCCACCATCGAGCAGCTCGGCTTCCCCGGCTACTTCCTGATCGTCTGGGACATCGTCGAGTTCTGCCGCCGCTCCGACATCTACTGCCAGGGCCGCGGCTCGGCGGCGAACTCGGCCGTCTGCTACGCGCTCGGCATCACCAAGGCCGACGCGGTCGCCCTCGGCCTGCTGTTCGAGCGCTTCCTGTCGCCCGAGCGGGACGGGCCACCCGACATCGACCTCGACATCGAGGCCGGCCGGCGCGAGGAGGTCATCCAGTACGTCTACGACCGCTACGGGCGGGACCGGGCCGCCCAGGTCGCCAACGTGATCACCTACCGGCCCCGCTCGGCCGTGCGGGACATGGGCCGCGCCCTCGGCTACGCGCCCGGCCAGCTGGACGCCTGGGCCAAGCAGGTGGACGGCTGGGGGCCGCTGCAGGCGACCGCCGACCACGACATCCCGCCGCAGGTCGTCGAGCTGGCGCTGGAGGTGGAGCGCTTCCCCCGCCACCTCGGCATCCACTCGGGCGGGATGGTGATCTGCGACCGGCCGGTGGTGGAGGTCTGCCCGGTGGAGTGGGCGACCATGCGGGACCGCAGCGTGCTGCAGTGGGACAAGGACGACTGCGCCGCGGCCGGCCTGGTCAAGTTCGACCTGCTCGGCCTCGGCATGCTGTCGGTGCTGCACCTGGCCGTCGACCTGGTCCGCGACCACCACGGGGTCGAGGTCGACCTGGCCGCCCTGCCGCAGGAGGCGGCCGTCTACCAGATGCTCTGCCGGGCCGACTCGGTGGGGGTGTTCCAGGTCGAGAGCCGCGCGCAGATGGCGACCCTGCCCAGGCTCAAGCCGCGCACGTTCTACGACCTGGTGGTGGAGGTGGCCCTGATCCGGCCCGGCCCGATCCAGGGCGGCTCGGTCCACCCCTACATCCGCCGGCGCAACGGCCAGGAGCCGGTCACCTACCTGCACCCGCTGCTGGAGCGGTCGCTGCGCAAGACCCTGGGGGTGCCGCTGTTCCAGGAGCAGCTCATGCAGATGGCCGTGGACGTGGCCGGGTTCACGGCCGCCGAGGCCGACCAGCTCCGCCAGGCCATGGGCGCCAAGCGCTCCAGCGAGCGGATGGAGCGCCTCAAGGGCCGGCTGTACCTGGGCATGGCCGAGCGGGGGATCACCGGGGAGACCGCCGACCGCATCTACGAGAAGCTGGCCGCCTTCGCCAACTTCGGCTTCCCCGAGAGCCACTCGGTGTCGTTCGCCTACCTGGTCTACGCCAGCGCCTGGCTGAAGCTCCACTACCCGGCCGCCTTCCTGGCGGCGCTGCTGAACGCCCAGCCGATGGGCTTCTGGTCGCCGGCCACCCTGGTCGGCGATGCCCGCCGCCACGGCGTGGTGGTCCGCGGCCCCGACGTGAACGCCTCGGCCGCCACCGCCACCCTGGAGCCGGATCACGCGGTCCGCCTTGGCCTCTCCTACGTGCGGACCTTGGGCGAGGAGGCCGCTGAGCGAGTCGCGGGGGGGCGGCCCTACGCGTCAATGGCCGACCTGGTGCGGCGCACCGGGGTCGGCGAGGCCCAGGTCGAGGCCCTGGCCACCGCGGGCGCCTTCGGCTCGCTCGGCCTGGAGCGGCGGGCGGCCCTG
>DASQWY010000240.1:0-2391 GCA_035640005.1 Actinomycetes bacterium | reverse complement strand
CTGCGCGCCCGCCTGCTGGACGGCCCGCCGGACTTCCGTACCGGCTCGCTGTTCCGGGTGGAGGCCGGCCGCGAGGGCGCCCTGCGCGCCACCCTGGTGGACCGGCGCGAGTTCAAGCGTTAGAACGCCGGTCATGCAGTCGGCGCCGCATACAGCGCCGGACCGTTCGTGCAGCGCCGAAGCTTGCGCGCCGCCCGTGGCGACCACGCAAGCACCCTGAGACGGGCTGCTTGACCGGCGTTCCAGTGAGGCTTCGCCTCGGACCGCCGAGGTAAGTGGTCCCGGCTGGAGTTCGCTCTGGTGCTGGTGCATCCTCGCGCCCTTGATCCTGGGCGCGGAGGGTGGGATGGGGACGCGGGTGGTGACGGTCAACGACGTGCTGGACGGGCATGTCGCGTTGGACATCGAGTGCTTGGACCGCATCTACCTCAACGGCTACGTGCCGATCCTGCAGTCCAGCGGCCAGGTGGTGGCGTTCTTGTGCCAGCACCTGGGCTACCCGTTCCCCTCGCCGGCGCTGTTCGACAAGATCGGGCAGCGGTTCCGCGCGGCGGTGGCTTCATTCGCCGAGGCCAACAGCATCCCGTGGGTGAAGTTCGGCAAGGAAGACCGCAAGCTGGAGGTGATGCGCCCGCACCTGGAGCGGCAGGCCGCCACCGGCCGTTCAGGGGTGGCGGCGGTCGGGGTGGCGCAGGAGCTCCAGCGGGTGTGGACCGCATATGAGCGCCCCACCAGCACCGGGGCGCGCCAGTTCAGCTTCACCAAGGCCGACCGGCGGGTGAGCTGCTACTACTTCTACCTGTGGGACGAGGGCTTCGGCCCGGCATTCATCAAGGTCTGCGCCTACTTCCCCTACCCGATCAAGGTCTGGGTCAACGGCCACGAGTGGGCCAAACGCCAAGCGGCCAAGGCTGGGCTGGCCGTCACTGCGCTGTCCAACGGGTTCGGGGCCTGCGCCGACCCCGGGCGGCTCCAGGCGATCTGCGACCGGCTCGGGCCGGCCGCCATCAACGGGTTCGTGCAGCGCTGGCTGGCCCGCTTGCCGCTGCCGTTGGGTGAGGCGGACCGGGCTGCCGGCTACTGGTGGGAGTGCTCGATGCGGCAGGTCGAGGTCTCCCGCACCATCGTGTTCGACGCGCCTCGGCACGCCCGCGGCTTCTTCGAGGCGCTGATCGCCGACAACCTCGACCTGGGGCGGCCCGCCAACGTGGAGGTCATCTTCGGCCGCCAGATCCGCCGGAACACCAAGGGCACCTTCCGCACCGCCATCGACCGCCGCGACAACCGGGGCGTGGTCGTCAACGTCTTCTACAAGCACTCGCGGATCAAGCAGTACCTCAAAGACGGCCGGGCGATGCGCATCGAGACCGTCGGTAACGCCCCCCGCGACCTGGGCTGCAACGCCCGGCTGCCCAACCTCGACCAACTGCAACGCAAAGCCCGTGCATGCAACCGCCGCATCCTGGATGCTGAACGTGTCGGCCAGGGCTGTGCGCTTGCGAGTCCAGCCTTTGAGCGGATCGCGCACCCCACCGTGGACGCGGCGGGGCGGAGGACCCCGGCGCTTCGGTTCGGCGATCCTCGGGTCATGGCCCTGGCCGGCGCCCTCTGCACCACCGTGCTGGCGGCGACCGGCTTCACCAACAAGCGCCTGCGTGCCTTGGTGGCCGGCCTGCTCGGCACCCCTTACCGCCCCGGGCAGATGACCTACGACCTGCGACGGCTGCGACGCCACGGGCTGATCCAGCGCATCCCCCGAACCAACCGCTACGTGCTCACCCCTGAGGGCCTGCGTGTTGCGGTGTTCTACACCAAGGTCCACAACCGGCTGCTTCGCCCGTTGCTGGCCGCCGACCAGCCCCAAGCCCCACCCGAGCTCCGAGCGGCGCTGGCCGCGCTCGACCGCCACGTCGATGCCTACACCGCCCACGCCCGGCTCGGCAGCGCCGCATGAGAACTTGACCCAAACGTCCAGAAGCCAGCGACCAAGGATCGCTAGGAGCGGGGCGGTGCGGTGGCCCGCGCCCGTTCCTCCGCGATGGTGTCCAGCAGCCGGAGGAGCTGCTGGAGGTCGAGGGGTTTGGTCAGCAGGTCGCGGGCGCCCTGGTCCAGCAGCCGCTTGACCAGGCCGGACCGGGCGTCGGCGGTCAGGATCACGACCGGGATCTGGGCGGTGGTGGGGTTGGCCCGCAGGCGGTGGAGGACCTCCTCGCCGGGCAGGTCGGGCAGGTGCAGGTCCAGCAGGACCAGGTCGGGGTGGTGCTCGCTGGCCAGGTCCAGGCCGAGCTGGGGGCGCATGGCCGAGATCAGCGTGACGCCGGGCCGGTGGCTCAGCAGCTGCTCGAGCAGTTGCAGGTTGGACAGGTTGTCCTCGATGCACAGCACGGTCAT
>DASQWY010000239.1:0-17620 GCA_035640005.1 Actinomycetes bacterium | reverse complement strand
GGGCACGCGCGAGGGGCCCCGCCGGTAGCAACCGGGGGGCTCTCGCTCGCATTCCCAGCCTACTCCAGCCGCCCGACGGCGGCGCCGTCGCCGTCGCCGTCGTCAGCTCAAGCGGTAAGGCCGAGGTGGCCCTTCAGGGCGGCGAACACCTCCTGCCAGCCGCTCTCGTAGAGCGTGCGGGTCTGCTCGTCGATGGCGCCGAGGGCGTGGTGGGACAGGCGCACCAGGGTGCCGCCCGGCCGCTCCTCCAGGTCCAGGGTGAACACGCCGGTCACCGGGCCGCTGATGCCCATCGGCCCGGAGCACTCCAGCCGGTCGGGCCGGCGCAGCTTGGTGACGGTGGCGTACAGGGCGCCGTCACCCTCGCCCCACTCCTCCCAGAAGCGGCCGCCGACGCGGGGCTCCAGGCGGACGGTCGCGCCCTCCCGGAACGAGTGCGGCCACCACTCCCCCATCTGGCAGATGGCGTCGAAGACCCGCTCGCGGGGCGCCGCCACCTCCACCTCCTGCTCGACGTCCAGGGCCCCGCCGGCCGGGGCGGGCGCGCGCGTCTCGGTCATGGTCGCTCCTTCCCGCTGCTCGGCGGCGTCCCTGAGCCGCAGCAGCGATTCGGCCCAGCGGTCGGCGTACGGGCGCATCCAGCGCTCGTAGGCGGCTCGCAGGGGCACCCCGTTGAGGTGGTTCCAGCGCTCGCGCCCGCGCCGCCGCACCACCACCAGGCCGCTGCGCTCCAGCGTGTCCAGGTGCTTCATGACCGCGAAGCGGGAGACCGGGAAGGCCCCGGCCAGCTCGCCGGTGGTGCGCGGCCGCTCACGGAGCAGGTCGAGGATGGCGCGCCGGGTCGGGTCGGCGAGTGCCCTCCAGACCTCCCCGGTCGGTTCCTCGGTCGCCGCAGCCACTGCCGAACCTCCTCATGTGACCTGTTAGTCACGTGACTATATGGTCACATGTTGGCCGGTCCGAGTCAAGGCCTCGGCCGCGGCTACCCGAACTGCGCGAAGTGGGGCTGGGAGCGCTGGTGGACGCGGGTGAAGTCGCCGCCGGCGTCGAGCGTGCCGAGGCCGGGATCGGCGGCCAGGGCGAACACGCCGAGCGGGCTGTCGGCGCCCGGGTTCCAGTCGGTGACCGCGCCGGTGGCCGCGTCGACGCTGAACAGCTTGTGCCGGGTGACCTGCGCGCCGGTGCAGCTGAAGCCGCCGCCGGTGCCGGAGGTGCCGTTGCCGGTCAGGCACACGTTGTCGTAGTGGCCGCCGACGTAGACCTCGCCGCCCAGCACGGCGACGGCCTGGGCGCCGCCGTCGGTCTGCACCGTCGGGAAGCGCAGGGTGCCGTCGGGCCGGAAGGCCACCAGGTGGCCGCCGGAGCCGTCGCCGGCCGCGTACACGGCGTCGGCGGTGGCGGCGACGTCGCTGACCTTGTAGCGGATGCGGCCCCGGAAGGCCGCGTCGCTGGCGCCGCTGGCCGGGTCGACCGCGCCGAAGTAGCCGTGGGTGGCGCTGCCGTTCAGGGCCGGGAACATGCCGCCCACGTACACGCGGTCGCCGGCGGGGGCCACGGAGATGGCGAACACGGTGTCGTCGGCGCCGGGCGTCCAGCCGCCGTCCAGGTTGCCGCCGGCCAGGGAGAAGGCGGCCAGCCGGTTCCTGGCGGCCCCGTCGACGCTGCCGAACTCGCCGCCGGCGTACAGGCGCGTCGCCGAGACGGCCAGCGCCCGCACCCGGTCGTCGGCCCGGTGGCTCCAGGCGAGCACCGCGCCACCGCCCGCGTCCAGCGCGGCCAGCCGGTTGCGGGTGGCGCCGCCGACGGTGGAGAAGTCCCCGCCGGCGTAGACGGCTGAGCCGGAGACGGCCAGGGCGTACACGGTCCGGTTGGCGCCCGGGTTCCACGGCAGCAGGTCGCCGCTGGTCGCGTCGACCGCGGCCAGGTGGTTGCGGGCGACCTGGTGCCCGCTCAGGTCGGTGGCGTGGGTGAAGCGGCCGCCGACGTACACGGTGGTCCCGCGGATCGCGATCGCCTCCACGCGGTCGTCGAACGACGCCGTCCGCTGGGCCAGGCCCGCGACCGACGCCTGGGCGCTGGGGCCGAACGCGAGCACACCGGTGGCCGCCAGCGCGGCGGCCGCCAGGACACGACCAAGCACGATGCTGCCCCCCCTGACGCTGACCTCGCGGGCTGCCGGGCCAAGCGTAGGTTCGGGGAGCTTGCACGGCATACGTCGCTCGACGTACCCGGCGAGATTCCGGTAATCCTTCGTAGCCGACCGGTACCGGCGGCGTCAGTCGATCGGCGGGAGCCGCGGTACGACGACTGCGAGGTCGACGTTGCCGCCCGACAGCACCGTCGCCACCCTCGCCCCGGTCACGTCGCCCACCTCGCCGGCCAGCAGCGCGGCCACGCCGGCGGCGCCGGCCGGCTCGGCCACCACCTTCATCCGCTCCATCACGAAGCGGACCCCTGCCAGCAGCTCGTCCTCGCCGAGCAGGACCACCTCGTCGACCAGCTCGCGGAACAGCGGGAAGGTGAACGGCCCGGCGAACGGGGCGCACAGGCCGTCGGCCACCGACCGGGGCACGATCGGCACCGGCCCGCCGGCGGCCAGGGCGGTGTGCAGGGTGGCGGCGCCCGCCGGCTCCACCCCGACCACCCGGCAGGCCGGGTTGGCCTCCCGCATCGCCAGCGCCGTCCCGCAGGCCAGCCCGCCGCCGCCGACGCACACCACCCAGACGTCCACCGGCCCGGCCTGCTCGACCAGCTCCAGGGCGACGGTCCCCTGCCCGGCGACGATCTCGGGGTCGTCGAAGGGGTGCACGAAGGTGAGGCCGCGCTCCTCCCGCAGCCGCTCGGCCTCCACGAACGACTCCACCGTGGTGGCGCCGTGCAGCAGCACCTCGGCCCCGTAGCCGCGGCAGGCGGCCACCTTGGCCTCCGGCGCGGTGACCGGCATCACCACGGTCGCCTTGGCGCCGACCTGGGCGGCGCCCCACGCCAGCGCGGCCGCGTGGTTGCCGGCCGAGATCGCCACCAGCCCCCGGTCGCGCGCCTCGCCTGGCAGGGTCAGCAGCCGGTTCAGCGCCCCCCGCGCCTTGAACGAGCCGGTCTTCTGCACCGCCTCGTTCTTGACCACCACGCTGGCCCCGGTGCGCCCGTCGAGGGTCGCGGAGGTGAGCACCGGCGTCCGGTGGACCTGGCCGGCGATGCGGACGGCGGCGGCTCGCACTGCCTCGGGGCCCATGGGATCCTCCTTCCCGGACGGACCGGGGACCTCAGTGATTGTGGCGGTCCTGCGCGCGTTCCAGCGGCAGCTTCACCAGGTCCATGGCGGCGTCGGCGGCGCGCTCGACCAGCACGGCGAAGTCCTCGGCGGCGCGCTTGCCGATCGGCTCCAGCACGTAGTCGGCCGGGTCCTGGCGGCCGGGGGGGCGGCCGACGCCGATGCGGACCCGCAGGAAGTCCCTGGAGCCGAGCGCCTTGACGACGTCCTTGAGCCCGTTGTGGCCGGCGGTGCCGCCGTCGCGGCGCAGCTGCAGCTTGCCGGCGGCCAGGTCGATGTCGTCGTGGACGACCACCACCCGCTCCACCGGGGTCTTGTACCAGCGGACCAGCGCGGCGGCCGGGCCGCCGGAGTCGTTCACGTAGCTGGCCGGGCGGGCCAGCACCACGCGGTCGTCGCCGTCGCGGGCCTCGGCGACCAGCGACCGGGTCCGCGAGGAGCGCTTCAGCCGCTGGCCGGCCCGCTCGGCGAGCCGGGCGACCGCCATCGCCCCGGCGTTGTGCCGGGTGTTGCCGTACTCCTCGTCGGGGTTGCCGAGCCCGAGGATCAGCCAGGGACCATCGTCGGCCATCGCGGGTCGCCGCCGGGTGAACGGACGCAACCGCTACGCCTCGCCGCCCTCGCCCTCGGCCGGCGCCTCGCCCGCCTCGGCGGCGGGCTCGCCCTCGGCGCCCTCGGCGGCCTCCTCCTCGGCCTCCTCGACGACCGGCTCGACCGTCGGCGGCACCACCGACACGACCGAGGCGTCGGGGTCGTCCAGGAGGGTCGCGCCCGCGGGCGCCTTCAGGTCGCCGACCCGCAGCACGTCGCCGATGCCGAGGCCGGACACGTCCGCCTCGATCGCGTCGGGCACGGCGGTCACCTCGGCCTCCACGTTGAGCTGGTAGAGGTCCTGGTCGATGACGCCGCCCTCGCGCGCCCCGGGCGACTCGCCGACCAGGTGGACGGGCACCGCGACGGTCACCTTCTCGCCGCGGCGGACCAGCAGGAAGTCGACGTGGGTGAAGGTGCCCCGCACCGGGTGGCGCTGGATCTCCTTGGCGAGCGCCAGGTGCTTGCCGCGGCCGACCCGCAGCTCCAGCAGCACGTTGCTGCCGGCGTCAGTGCGCAGGGCGTGGCCGAACTCGCGGGCGTCGACGCTCAGGTGCTTGGGCTGGCCCCCGTGCCCGTACAGCACCGCGGGAACGCGGCCGGCGGCGCGCAGGCGGCGGGCGGCTCCCTTGCCGGTGTCCGCGCGGTTCTCGGCGGCGAGCTGGTACTCGGGCATGGGGGGTGAGCCTCCTCGAAGAACGTCTCGGTGCAGCGGGAAACCGCCCCGGCGCCACGGGGCGACGCCGCAGGGTAGCAGAGGCTAGGCGGAAAGATCCAGGTCAGCGGCGCGCTCCCGGTCGATGAGGTCGAGCACGGCGGCCTCGATCGCGCCCTGGTGGGCGGGCTCCCCCGGCTCGCCGGCCTCCCCAGCCGCTCCAGCGCGCCGGCGACCGTCAGCCCCGAGCGGTAGCGGTCGAACACCCGCGGGTCGATGTAGGAGGCGCGGCACACCGCCGGGGTGTTGCCCAGGTACTCGGCCACCTCCTTGACCGCCCGGGTGATCGCCCGTTTCCGGGCGGTCCTGGAGCCGGCCAGCGGGAAGGAGGCGGACACCGCCACCGCCGCCAGCACCGTCGCCGACCAGGTGCGGAACTCCTTGGCGGTGAAGTCGCCGCCGGTCTGCTCCTTGATATAGGCGTTGATGTCGTCGGAGCGCAGGTCCGCCCAGCGCCGGCCGCGGCGCCAGGCGAGCAGGTCGGGCGGGCCGCCGCGGCGCCGCTTGAGGGCCGCCACCACCTCGCGCACCTCGGCGTCCACCACCGCCTGCACCCGCCGCCTGCCGTACTTGGCCGGGTAGTCGAACACCAGCACGTCGCCCCGCAGGCTGACGTGGCGGCGGCGCATGGTGGCCAGGCCGAAGCTGCCGTTCTCCTCGGCGTAGCACTCCGAGCCGATGCGGAAGAAGCCGCGGTCGAGCAGGCGGACCGCGCAGGCCAGCACCCGCTCGCGCGTCAGGCCCTCGCCCGCCAGGTCCTCGGCAGCCCGCTCGCGCAGCCGCGGCAGCGCGTACGCGAACTGGAGCATGTGGTCGAACTTTGCCTGGTCGCGCCGCCGCCGCCAGAGCTCGTGGTACAGGTACTGGCGCCGGCCGGCCGCGTCGGTGCCGACCGCCTGCAGGTGGCCGCTGGCGACCGGGCAGATCCACACCTGCCGCCAGGCCGGCGGCACCACCAGCGCGCGGATGCGGGCGAGCACCTCGGGGTCGCGGACCGGCTGGCCGTCGGGGCCCACGTAGCTGAAGCCGCGGCCCCGCCGGAGCCGGCGGATGCCCGGCCCCGAGCAGTCGACCCGGCGCAGCCTCACTCGCGGCGTTCGACCGGCTCCACCGGAGCGGCCGGCTCCGGGGCGGGCGGCTCGTTGCGCCCGCCCGACAGCCAGTAGGTCGGGGGCATGCCGGCCTCGGCCTGGGAGCGCGGCACCTCGCCGGCCGCGCCGGGGTCGTCGCCGCCCAGGAACGGCAGGAACGAGCCCGCCGCCTGGCGCTCGTCGCCGGCCAGGCCCTCGGCCCCGGCCAGCTCGCGCAGGCGGGCGGCGACGTCGCCGGCGCGGCCGCGCACGGCCCCGCCCGGGTGGACGACCACCACCTGGTCGCCGACCGCGTACAGGCCCCAGGCGCCGCGGCCGGTGCCGACCACCCTGGTGGCCTGGCCCAGCTCGAGGTCGCCGACCTTGACCGCGCGGTCGCCCCGCCAGGAGACGGCCTGCGGCTCGTACTCGGTGATCATGTGCCCGTCCTCTGCCGCTCCTCCTGGGACATGGCCGCCTGCCGCTCCCGGCGCAGCCAGCGGGCGGTGCCGATGCGGCCGGAGGCGTCGAACGACAGCTCCACCACCAGCGGCCCGCCCGGGCCGTCCACCTCCAGCCGGCCGGCGTCGTTGCCCTGCCCGGCCGGGCGGGCGCCGACCGCGCCGCCGGCCAGCAGCTCGCGGTGCCAGGCGCCGACCGCCTCGCGCCCCTGCACCCGCTCCTCGCCGCTGGTCAGCAGGGCGTTCTCGGCGTGCAGGCCGGCGGCCAGGGCGGCGTCGCCGCGCGCCAGCGCCTCGGCGTAGGCGGCCATCAGCGCCTTGGGGCCGCGCTCGGCGCCCGGGTCGCCGGCGGTCCTGGCCGGGTCCAGGTCGCCCGGGGCGGCGTCGGTGGCGGCGCTCGGGGTGTCCGGCGCGTCCTCCGGCAGGCCCTCGACCGGCAGGTCGGCCAGGCGCGCCGTCTCCCGCTCGACCGGCGGCTGGCCCCCGGTCTCCTCCATGCTGGTCCCCCTGCTGGTCGGCTGCTGCTCCCCTCTGCTCCCCTTGCCTACCCGCCGTCCAGGCGCCGAATCTCGCCTTGGCCGCCGCCCAGCACGTCCGCCAGGTCGAAGGTGGCGGGCCGCTCCAGCTGCTCGTAGCCGCAGGAGCGCGGGTCGCGGTCGGGCCGCCAGCGGCGGAACTGGGCGGTGTGCCGGAAGCGGCGGCCCTCCATGTGGTCGTAGGCGACCTCCACCACCAGCTCGGGGCGAAGCGGCTCCCAGGCCAGGTCCTTCTTGGCGTTCCAGCGGGAGATCGTGCCCGGGACCCGCGAGGGCGGGACCGTGCCGAGCCACGGGTGCTCCTCGCCGGCCTCCGGCCGGTAGGGGGCCAGCTCGTCCAGCAGCTCCCGCCGCCTTGCCATCGGGAAGGAGGCGGACACGCCGACGTGCTGCAGCCGGTCCTGCTCGTCGTAGAGGCCGAGCAGCAGCGAGCCGACCACCGGGCCGCTCTTGTGCCAGCGGAAGCCGGCCACCACGCAGTCGGCGGTCCGCTCGTGCTTGACCTTGAACATCACCCGCTGGTCGGGCAGGTAGGGCAGGTCACGGGGCTTGGCCACCACCCCGTCAAGGCCGGCGCCCTCGAACAGCCGGAACCAGCGCTCCGCCAGCCGGAACGAGTCGGTGATGGTGGTCATGTGGATGGAGTCGCCCGCGCCGGACATGGCCGCCTCCAGGGCGGCCCTGCGCTCGGCGAACGGCCGCTCCAGCAGCGACCGGTCGTCCAGCGCCAGCAGGTCGAAGGCGATCAGCAGCGCCGGGGTCTCGCGGGCCAGCAGCTCGACCCTGGAGGCGGCCGGGTGGATGCGCTGCTGCAGCGCCTCGAAGTCCAGCCCGCCGTGGCCGGTGACCACCACCTCGCCGTCGACCACGCAGCGGGACGGCAGCTCGCGGCGCACCGCCTCCGCCACCTCGGGGAAGTAGCGGGTCAGCGGCCGCTCGTTGCGGCTGCCCAGCTCGACCTCGTCGCCGTCGCGGAAGGCGATGCAGCGGAACCCGTCCCACTTGGGCTCGTACAGCATGCCCTCCGGCAGGATCGACACCGACTTGGCCAGCATCGGCCGCACCGGCGGCATCACGGGCAGGTGCATGTGCTGGTTGCTCCCCCCTCGCTAGGCGGCCAGGAACCGGTCGACGTGGCCCTCGCGTTCCAGCCGGGCGGCCTGCAGCCGGGCCCACGGCGACAGGCCGCTGGCCGGCCGGCCCGCCTCGGCCAGGAACTCCGGCCAGGAGCACCAGCGCCACTCGGCGACCTCGCCGGGGTCGGGCGCGGGCTCGCCGTCCACGCGGCACAGGAACACCGGGCACAGCTCGTTCTCCTCCACGTCCCGCTCGCCGGCGCGGTAGGCGAAGTCCGGCAGCACCGCGCGCAGGCCCGCCGGGACCAGGCCCAGCTCGTGGCGCAGCCGGCGCCGCACGGCGTCCTCCAGCGGCTCGCCCGGGGCCGGGTGGCCGCAGCAGCTGTTGCTCCACACCCCCGGCCAGGTCCGCTTGGCCTCCGCCCGGCGGGTGACCAGCAGGGCGCCGGCCGGGCCGAACGCGTAGCAGGAGAAGCCCAGGTGGTAGGGGGCGGGGGCCGCGTGCACCGCCGCCTTGTCCGCCTCCCCCACCGGCTCGCCGTCCGGGCCCAGCAGCACCACCAGCTCCATGCCCCCATGGTGGCATGCGCGAAAGGCCGCCGCCGGGATCCCGGCGGCGGCCCTGGTAGACCGGCTGGACGTCAGCTCGAGATGGCCTGGATCAGGTCACCCTTGGCCGCGTCGTCCGGCAGCTGCCTGGCGACGTCGGCGACGGCGATGATGCCGACCAGCTCGTGGCCGTCGATCACCGGCAGGCGGCGCACCTTGTGCTGCGCCATCGTCTGCAGCGTCTCCTGCAGCGAGTCGTCGGCGCCGATGGTCACCGGCTTGCCCTGCGCCAGCTCGCTGGCGCGGGTGCTGGCCGGGTCCTTGCCCTGCGCGATCGCCTTCACCACGATGTCGCGGTCGGTGATCATGCCCTTGAGCTGGTCGTCGTCACCACAGATCGGCATCGAGCCGATGCCGAGCTTGGCGAGCTTCTTGGACGCGTCCAGCAGGGTCTCGTCCTCCCGGATGCACTCGGGCCCCGGGGTCATCACATCACGTGCGATCTTGGCCATGACCTGAACAGCCTCCTTGATCGTCTCGTCCGTTCGCTGATCGGCTGACACACCGGCCGGGAACCCAAACGGCCGATCTCACCACAGCGGCGTCTCGTCCAGGTGCGCGCACAGCTCGGCGATGGAGGTGAACACCACCCGCGCGCCGGCCTCGCGCAGCTCCTGCTCGGAGAAGCCACCGGTGAGGATCGCGACCGCCGGCACCCCGGCGCGCGCGGCCGCCTCGCAGTCGAAGGTGGAGTCGCCCACCAGCACGGCCTCGCCGCCACCGAGCTTGTCGATGGCCGCGTGGACCAGGTCCGGCTCCGGCTTGGTGGCTCGCACGTCGGCACCGGTCGTCCACGCGTCGGCCAGCCGGCGGGCGTCCAGCAGGTCCAGGTAGTAGTCGACCTCGTCCTGCTTGGCCGAGCTGGCCAGCACCAGCCGGTGGCCGCGCTCGCGCAGCAGCTCCAGCAGCCTGCGGGCGTCCCCGAACGGCTGCACCTCGCCGATCAGGTCGGCGTACAGGGCGGTCTCGGCGGCCCGGATGCTGTCGCCGGCGCGGGCCTCGACCCGCTCACCGGCGACGGCGGCGACCAGCTGGTCGCCGCCCATGCCGATGTGGCGGTGCACCCGCCACACCGGCACGGTCAGCCCGTGCTGCCGGAACGCCCGGTACCAGGCGAGCGTGTGGTGATAGTTGGTGTCGACCAGGGTGCCGTCGACGTCCAGGATCACCACACGCGCCATCGGGACCGCTCAGCTGCGAGCGGTCGCCCGGGCCTGGCCCTGGTGGACGCCCTCGGCGAACTCCTCGACCAGCTTCTCGCCAAAGGCCTTCAAGTCGTCCGGCTTGCGGCTGGTGACCAGGCCCTGGTCGACCTGGACCTCCTCGTCCACCCAGGTGCCGCCCGCGTTGCGGATGTCGGTCTGCAGGCTCGGCCAGGACGTCAGCGTGCGGCCCTTGACCACGCCGGCCTCGACCAGCGTCCAGGGGCCGTGGCAGATCGCCCCGACCGGCTTGCCGGCCTCGAAGAAGGAGCGGATGAACCGCACCACGTCGGGGTCGGTACGCAGGAAGTCCGGGTTGGCAACGCCGCCCGGAAGCACCAGCCCGTCGTAGTCGTCCGGGTTGGCCTCAGCGGCCGTCCTGTCCACCCGGAAGGTGTCGCCCTTGTCCAGGTGGTTGAAGCCCTGGATGCTGCCGGGCCTCATGGAGACCAGCTCGGCCTCCGCCCCGGCCTGCTCGACCGTCTTGCGGGGTTCGATGTACTCGACCTGCTCGACACCGTCGGTCGCCACGAACGCGATCCGCTTGCCTTGCAGCTCGCCAGCCACGTCAAAACCCTCCTTCTCGACGTGTGGGAGTCTCGTACACCGGTTGCGTAACGCGCCCACCCGAGCCGCAAACAGCGAATGCTCAGGCCTGGTTCTGGTCGTTGAAGATCTCGGAGACGCTGGTGTCCTCGAAGACGGCGCGGATGGCGTCGGCCAGGATGCCGGCGATCGACAGGATCACGATCTTGTCCAGCCGCTTGTCGTCGGGCAGCGGCAGGGTGTTGGTCACCACGATGTCGCCGATGGGGGCGTTCTTCAGCCGGTCGATGGCCGGGCCGGAGAAGATCCCGTGGGTGGCGGCGGCGGTGACCCGCTCGGCGCCGTTGGCCATCAGCACCTCGGCGCCCTGCACGATCGTGCCGGCGGTGTCGATGATGTCGTCGATCATCACGCAGTGGCGGCCGTGGACCTCGCCGACCACCTCGCGGACGTCGACCTTGTGGGCCTCCTCGCGGCTGCGCCGCTTGTGCAGGAACGCCAGCGGGCAGCCCAGCGCCCCGGCCAGCTTCTCGGCCTCCTTCACCCGGCCGGCGTCGGGGGCCACCACCACCAGGTCGCGCTCGCGGTGCTCGCGGATGTAGCCGGCCAGCAGCGGCAGCGCGGTCAGGTGGTCGACCGGGCCGTCGAAGAAGCCCTGCACCTGGCCGGAGTGCAGGTTCATGGTGATGAGCCGGTCGGCCCCGGCGACCTGGAACATGTCGGCCACCAGCTTGGCGGTGATCGGCTCGCGGGAGCGGCCCTTCTTGTCCTGCCGCGAGTAGCCGTAGTACGGCATGACCGCGCTGATCCGCTTGGCCGACGCCCGCTTGAGCGCGTCGATCATGATCAGCTGCTCCATGATCCGCTCGTTGACGGGTGCCGAGTGGGTCTGGATCACGAACGCGTCGGTGCCGCGGACGCTCTCCCCGAAGCGGGCGTAGGTCTCGCCGTTGGCGAAGTCGCGGATCTCGGCCTCGCCGCACTCGATGCCCAGGTGGTGGGCGACCTCGCTGCCCAGCTCGCGGCTGGCCCGGCCGCTGAAGAGCATCAGGTGCCGCCGGCCGAGCGCCTCGACCATCTTGGGCGTCACGCCCGTCGTCACCCCTTGCCTCCCTGCTCGGTGCGCTGCTGGTCGTGGTCGGCGTGTCCCCGGCGCCGGCGGCGCCGGGCGGCCCAGCCCTCGATGGTCCGCTGCTCGGTGCGCTCGATGGCCAGGGCGTCGGCGGGAACGTCCCGGGTGATCGTGGATCCGGCGGCGGTCTGCGCCCGTTCGCCGACCGTCAAGGGGGCGACCAGCATGGTATCGGATCCGATGAAGGCGTCGTCGCCGACGGTGGTGTGGTGCTTGGCCGCGCCGTCGTAGTTGACGAACACGGTGCCGGCGCCGACGTTGACGCCCGCGCCGATGTCGGCGTCGCCGACGTAGGTGAGGTGCGGCACCTTGGAGCCGGGACCGACGCGCGACTGCTTGACCTCCACGAAGGTGCCGACCTTGCTGCGCGGGCCCAGGTCGGCCCCTGGCCGCAGGTAGGCGAACGGTCCGACGATCGCGGCCGGGCCGACGTGGGCCTGCACGCCGACCGACTGGGCGACGGTCGCCTGCTCGTCGACGGTGCAGCCGACCAGCCGGACGTTGGGGCCGATGCGGCAGCGGGCGCCGACCCTGGTGCCGGCCTCCAGGAAGGTGAGCGGCTCCAGCACCGTGTCCGGTCCCACCACGACGTCCACGTCCACGAAGGTGGTGGCCGGGTCGACCACCGTCACCCCGGAGGCCATCAGCCGCCCGAGCAGCCGCCGGCGCAGCACGGCGGCGGCCGCGGCCAGCTCGGCCCGGTCGTTCACCCCGCGCACCTGCTCGGCGGGGCCCTCGCAGGCGGCCACCCGGCCGCCGCCGGCCAGCACCAGCGGCAGCAGGTCGGGCAGGTAGCGCTCGCCCTGGCCGTTGTCGTCGCCGATCGAGCCCAGGCCGTCCAGGACGGGCCGCTCGAACACGTAGAAGCCGGCGTTGACCTCGCGGACGGCCCGCTGCTCCTGGGTGGCGTCGCCGTCCTCGACCACCCCGGCGACCGTCCCGTCCGGGCCGCGCAGCACTCGGCCGTAGCCGCTCGGGTCGTCCAGGACGCAGGTGAGCAGCGTGGCCCGGGCGGCGGCGGCCCGGTGGGCCGCCAGCAGCCCCTCCAGCAGGCCGGTGGTGAGCAGCGGGACGTCGCCGTACAGCACCAGCACCGCGCCGTCGGCCGGCAGCCCGGGCAGGGCCGCGGCCAGCGCGTCGCCGGTGCCGCGCGGCTCGGCCTGCACGGCGATCCGGACCGGGCCGAGGTCGAAGCCTTCGACGGCCGCGGCCACCTGCTCGCCCCCCTGGCCGACGACCACCACGGTCCGCTCGGCCTTGAGCGGGGCGGCGGCGGCCAGCACGTGCCACAGCAGCGGCCGTCCGGCGAGCGCGTGCAGCGGCTTGGGCAGCGCCGAGCGGAACCGCTTGCCCTCCCCGGCCGCCAGCACCACCACGCTCAGGCCCATATCCACATCCCCTTTGACTGCTTTGACCGCGGGGGGCGCTGACTGCGGGGGGCTGCGCCCCCGCATACCCCCCGAAACCATCAACGCTGCAGATGGAGCTGGCGGGCAAGGATTCGAACCTTGACCTGACGGCTCCAAAGGCCGCCGTGCTGCCATTACACCACCCGCCACGGAGCCCTGCCCGGGCATGGTACCGGCAGCGGCCCCTCAGCCGAAGGTGACCCCCGGGACCGGGCCGCGGGCGACCTCGACCCGGGCGAAGGCCGTGCGCACCGCGCGGGCGACCTTGCCGGCGTGCTCCTCGTCGCGGCACAGGCCGAGCATGGTCGGGCCGCTGCCACTCATCACCGCGCCGAGCGCGCCGGCCTCCAGCAGCCGGTCCCTGCCGGCCTCCAGCCGCGGCAGCAGGTCGAAGGCGGCCGGCTCCAGGTCGTTGTGGAGGCCGGCGGCGATCGCCGCCGGGTCGCCGCTGGCCAGCGCGTCCAGCAGCCCGGTCGGCCAGCGGCCCTCCAGGGACGCGGCCAGGTCGAGCTCGTCGAGGCGCCGGTAGACGTCCTCGGTGGCCAGGCGCTCGGCGCCGATGCCCACCACCCACCAGGTGACGGCGGCGCTGGGGACCTCGCGGACCTGGTCGCCCCGGCCGGTCGCCACCCTGGTCCCGCCGCCGATGCAGAACGGCACGTCGGCGCCGACCTCGGCGGCCATGGCGGCCAGGTTGACCGACGGCAGGTGCAGGCCCCACAGCCGGTCGAGGGAGACCAGCGCGGCCGCCCCGTCGGCGCTGCCGCCGCCGAGGCCGGCCGAGACGGGGATGCCCTTGCGCAGCCGGAAGCGCGCCCCCGGCAGGTCGCGCGAGCGCCGGGCGAGCTCGCGGGCGGCGACCAGCACCAGGTTGGACTCGGCGGGCGGCAGGCCGCCGCCCTCCACCTCCAGGCCGAGGCCGTCCGGGACGACCTCGACCTCCAGCTCGTCCCAGATGCCGATCGCCTGCATGACCGAGACGACCTCGTGGTAGCGGTCGGGCCGCAGCGGCCCGACGTACAGCCCGAGGTTGACCTTGGCCGCCGCCCGGACGCGCAGCAGGGAGGAGATCCCTGGCTGCCGTCCCTGCCGCTGCTGGCCGGCCGCGCGCTTGTCCCCCATGTACATCCCATTCGCGAGAAGGTTCGGGCATCCTAACGTTGCTGGGCGATCGGTTCAAAATGGACGGTCGAGCTCCCTGGCGAGGGCGGCGAAGGCGGCCACGTCCAGCCGCTCGGCGCGCGCGCCGGGGTCGACGCCGGCCGTGCGGGCGGCCGCCTCCACCCCGGCGGCGTCCAGGCCGAGGCTGCGCAGCGCGTTCCGGAGGGTCTTGCGCCGCTGGCCGAAGGCGGCCTCCACCACCCGGGCGAACGCCGGGTAGCCGGTGCCGGCGAGGGCCGGGTGCTCGCGCCGCGAGATCCCGACCAGGACGGAGTCCACGTGCGGCTCGGGCACGAACACGCGGCGGCTGACCGCGGCCAGCACGCGGGCCTCGGCGAGGGCGGCCAGCTTGGCGCTGGGCGCGCCGTAGGCGGCCGACCCGGGCCGGGCGGCCAGGCGCTCCCCCACCTCCCGCTGCACCATCACGGTCAGCTCGGGCACCGAGGGGAAGCCCGCCAGCACCCGCAGGACCAGGGCGGCGGCGATGTTGTAGGGGAGGTTGGCGACCAGCCGGCGGGCGTCGGGCGCCAGCGCGGCGAGGTCGGCCCGCAGCGCGTCGGCCACCACCACCCGGACCTGCGGGTCGCCGCCGAGCGCCTCCTCCAGCGCCGGCAGCAGGCGGGCGTCGGCCTCCACGGCGACCACCCGGGCGCCCGCCTCGCGCAGGGCCAGGGTGAGGCTGCCGAGCCCCGGGCCGACCTCCAGCACCGTCTCGCCGGGGCCGACCCCGGCCAGCCGCGCCACCTTGCGGGCGGTGTTCGGGTCGGCCAGGTAGTGCTGGCCGAGCCCCTTGCTGGGGCGCAGCCCGTGGGCGGCCAGCAGGTCGTGGACCCGCGGCGGCGTCAGCAGTGGCGCCACGGTCATGCCGGGGGGGCCGGAGGATCGAGCCGGAACAGGCGGGTGGCGGTGGCGGTGGTGGCGGCGACCACCTCCTCCACCGGCAGGCCGTGGACGGCGGCGACGGTGGCGGCGGTGACCGCGACCCGGCCGGGCCGGTTGGGCCGGCCGCGGTAGGGGTGGGGCGACAGGAACGGGCTGTCGGTCTCCAGCACCATCCGGTCCAGCGGCACCAGCTTGCAGGCGGCCCGCTGCTCGGCGGCGTTGCGGAAGGTCACCGTGCCCGAGAACGACAGGTGGCAGCCGGCGGCCAGGGCGCGGTCGGCGACCCGCTCGTCGCCGGTGAAGCAGTGCAGGACGACCCGCTCGGGCGGCCCCTCGGCGGCCAGGATGGCCAGCACGTCGTCCCAGGCGTCGCGGCAATGGACCACCAGCGCCTTGTCCAGCTCGCCGGCCAGCCGCACCTGGGCGGCGAAGGCGGCGCGCTGCGCCTGGCGGGGCGACAGGTCCCGGTAGTAGTCCAGGCCGGTCTCGCCGACCGCCACCACCCGCTCGGCGCCGAGCAGCTCGCGCAGCCGCTCCATGGCGGCCTCGTCCAGGCTGGCCGCCTCGTGCGGGTGGACGCCGGCGCTGGCCGACACCCCCGGCAGCCGGGCGGCGTTGGCGGCCGCCTGCCGGCTGGACGGCAGGTCGATGCCGACGTCGACCAGCCGCCCGACGCCCTCCGCGCGCGCCCCGGCCAGGACCTGCTCGGCCGGCTCCTCCAGCAGGTGCAGGTGGCAGTGGGTGTCGACCAGGTCCATGCCCGCCATGCCCGCCATGCCGCCACTATGGCAGCCCCCGCCGGCTCGTGCGCGGCCGCCGCTACCCGGTCTCGGCCTGCAGCAGTCCCGGCTCGGCGTCCGCCACCATGCCCCGGCCAACCGCGTCGAAGCCGACGGGGAACGCGGTCGCGTGGTCGTAGGTCGCGCTGCGCAGGTCGGCCCGGCCGAGGTCCGCGCCGGACAGGTCCGCGCCCTCCAGCTTGGCGCCTTGGAGGTTGGCCTGCTCCAGCCTCGCGCCCTGGAGCTTCGCCCCGGTGAGGTTCGCGTTCGCCAGGTTGGCATGCCCGAACCAGGTGTCCTGGAGCTTCGCCCCGGCGAGGATGGCGCCCGCGAGGCTGGCCGGCCCGAGCCTGGCGTTCCGGAGGCTCGCCCCGGTGAGGTCCGCGCGGGCCAGGTCGGTGTAGGGCGGCGTGCGCGAGCGGCAGTCGACCTGGTCGAGCCGGGCGCCACGCAGGTCGGCCCCGCCGAGCCGGGCGTGGCCGAGCAGCCCGCCGCGAAGGGTCGTGTCGAGCAGGACCGCCTGGAAGGGCCGCCCGTCGGACAGGACGGGCGGCTGCTCGCCGAGCACCGTCAGCGCGGCCTGGACGTCGGTCGCGCACTTCTCGAGGCTGCCGAGCTCGCCGTGGTCGGCGTAGAGGTGCTCGCAGCGCTGCCGCCGCTTCGGCAGGGCGACCAGCCCCCGCGGCGAGGTGTCGCGGACGTAGGCGGTGAGCAGCTGGTAGATGCTGCGGTCGTCGGCCGGCGAATCGACCGCCAGCCGGCCGAGCGCGTGGATCGCGCCGACCCGGACGGCCGGGTCGGCGTCGCCGAGCAGCTCGGTGGCGCGTGTGAACCGCTCGGTCACCTGCGCCTCGCGGCTGACGACCAGCTGCTGCCAGGTGAAGATCGCGGTCAGCAGCAACAGCAACCCGGCCACCGCGTTGACCAGCGTGGAGCGCAGCTCGTTCTGGGCGGTCATGAAGTCCGCGACCTCCAGCCGCTTGGGCGGCGGGCGGAACGGGTCGGGGACCATCGCCTCGGGGAACACCAGCAGCGACCCGAGCAGCAGCGCGAACGCGGCGGCGGTGAGCAGGGTGAGCCCGGCCCCGTGCACGAGGCCCGGGGTGAGCCAGCCCCGCTCCGCCTCCAGCCGCCAGCCGGGGATGCGGAGCAGCCGGAAGCCCACGACGGCCAGGACGATGGTGAGCAGGAGCGTCGCCACCGACCGGCGCTTGGGCGACGCGACGAGGTTGGCGAACATGCGAGCAACCCCCCCTCCGAGGTGCGGCGCTGCGGCGCCGACGTTCGTCCCGCCAATGAAGCGAACGATCCCTCCGGAGGCAATACGTCCTGGATCGTAGGATTCGCTACGTTGGGGCCTGACGGCCGGCCGGTTCCCCGGCGGGCGCCGGCGGCGCGGGCTCGGCGACCGGCAGCGGCCGCGGCGGGACTGGGGTGGCGTTGACGATCGAGGTGGTCGTGCGGCCCAGCGGGGTGAAGCGGTCGAGGACCGGCTCCAGCTCCTCGATCGATCGCAGGTACAGCTTCAGGAAGTAGCAGTCCTCGCCGGTGATCCGGTAGCACTCGGTGACCTCGGGCAGCTGGCGGGCGACCTCGGGGATCAGCTTGAGGTCGCGGGTGCTCGGGCTGACCCTGACGATCGCGCAGATGGTGTAGCCGAGGGCGCGCGGCTCGACCTCGGCGTGGATGCGCAGGGTGCCGCCCTCGGTGAGCCGGCGCAGCCGCTCGGCCACCGCCGGTGGGGACAGCCCGACCCGCCGGCCGAGCTCGGCGACCCGCAGGCGGGCGTCGGTGTACAGCTCCGCGACGATCCGCCGGTCGATCTCGTCCAGAGGATCGAAGGTCTGACGGTCATTGCTCCGTTGTTCCGATGGCATCTCGCACCATAGTCCGACGTTCGGCCATTCATTATGGGCATGCTGCCTTCGTACGATGCGCCCATGACCGAACTTGCGCAAGCCCGGCGGACGCGGAGCCTGCCGCCTCAGTCGTTCTTCCTGGTCAGCGCCGTGTTCCACTACCTCGGCCCGGCGTTCGCGGTGCTGCTGTTCGCCCGGCTCGACGTGCTCGGGGTGGCGTGGCTGCGGATCGCGGCCGCGGCGGCGCTGTTCGCCGCCTGGCGCCGCCCCTGGCGGCTGCTGGCCCGGGCCGACCGGCGGGGGCGCGCGCTGCTGGCCCGG
>DASQWY010000238.1:0-5962 GCA_035640005.1 Actinomycetes bacterium | reverse complement strand
TGATGAGCAGGATGCCGGGCAGCAGGTAGTTCACGTACCGATCCGACCCTGAGCTGATCGCGCCGCCGAACACGTAGACGAACAGCAGCATGAAGGCGATCGGCATGATCGTGGTCGTGATGATGGTGTCCGGGCTGCGCAGGATGTGGCGCAGGGACCGTCCCGTCAGCAGGACGGTGTCACCGAGAAAGCGCTTGGTCATCGCTGTCCTTACCGGTCGGTGCCGATGCCGCCGTCCTTGCCGGCGTCGCCGTCCTTGCCGGTGGCACCGACGATGGCGAGGAAGACGTCCTCCAGGGTCGGCTGCTTCTCGACGTATTCGACCTTGGCCGGCGGGAGGAGCTGCCTGAGCTCGGCGAGGGTGCCGGTCACGATGATCCGGCCCTGGTGGAGGATCGCGATCCGGTCGGCGAGTTGTTCGGCCTCGTCCAGGTACTGGGTGGTGAGCAGCACCGTCGTGCCCTGCCCGGCGAGCTGTTTGACGCTGTTCCACACTTCGATGCGAGCTTGCGGGTCGAGCCCGGTGGTCGGCTCGTCCAGGAAGATCACCGGTGGGTTCCCGATGAGGCTCATGGCGATGTCCAGGCGGCGGCGCATGCCTCCGGAGTAGGTCGCCACCCTCCGCTTGGCCGCGTCGGTGAGCTGGAAGCGGGCCAGCAGGTCATCGGCGATCTGGCCGGCGTCCTGCACGCGCCGCAACCGGGCCACCAGGATCAGGTTCTCCCGCCCGGTGAGGATCTCGTCCACGGCCGCGAACTGCCCGGTGAGGCTGATGGACTCCCGCACGTCCGCAGCCTGCGTGGCGACGTCGAAGCCGTTGACGGTAGCCGTCCCTGCGTCGGCCTTGAGCAGCGTGGACAGGATGTTCACGGCCGTGGTCTTGCCCGCGCCGTTGGAGCCGAGCAGGGCGAAGATGCTGCCCCGTTCCACGTCGAAGTCCACGCCACGCAGCACGTGCAGCGTGTCGTACGACTTCTCCAGGCCCTGCACGTGGATCGCAAGGCCCGGGACCTGACTGGCTGTCATCTGGACATCCGTTCTCTCGTCCTGAGGGTTGTCTGGCACAAGGGTGCAGGGTTGACGCGGCGTCAAGGTCAAGCCGCCGTCGCGGACGCGTCAACCGGTCGAGGTCGTAGCGTAGCTGGTCGAGGTCGCGTGCCCGCAGCGTGTGGCTGTGCTTCCAAGACGAGTCCGGCCTTGCTTGCGCTTGACAGCGCGAACGGCAGCCATCACCCTTCCGCTAATCAGTTAGTGGAAGTCAGGAAATGATCGAGTTCTACCTGGACCCGTCCTCCGGCGTCGCGACGTACCTGCAGCTGGTGCAGCAGGTGCACCAGGCGCTCCAGCTGGGTCTGCTGGAGCCGGGGGACCGGCTGCCGACCGCGGAGCGGGTGGTCGCCTCGCTGGCGATCAACCCCAACACCGTGTTGAAGGCCTACCGCGACCTCGAGCGTGAGGGGCTGGTGCGGGCACGGCCCGGTCTCGGCACGTTCGTCGTGGGACGGCTGCCGCGCACGGATCCCGCGGCGCAGGCCAAGTTCCGCGAGTCCATGGCGGCCTGGCTGCGCTCGGCGCGAGACGCGGGGCTGACCCCGGACGAGATCGAGGCGATCTACCGCACCGCGTTCCGGGACCTTTTCGCGGAGGGGGTGGCATGACCACGGCCTTGGAGACGGTCGCGCTGGGCAAGCGCTACGGGCGCCGGTGGGCGCTGACCGACTGCACGCTGTCCATCCCGACCGGGAGGGTGGTCGGCCTGGTCGGGCCGAACGGCGCCGGCAAGACCACCCTGCTGCACCTGGCCGTCGGCCTGCTGCAGCCGAGCGCCGGCACCATCTCCGTCCTCGGCGACCGCCCTGGGTCCGGACCCGCGGCGCTGGCACGCCTCGGGTTCCTCGCCCAGGACAGCCCCGCCTACGCGCGACTGACCGTGGCCCAGCACCTGCGGATGGGCCAGTGGCTCAACCCGACCTGGGACGCCGGGTTCGCGACCGGTCGCGTCGAGGAGCTCGGGCTCGACCTGCGCCAGCGCGCCGGCACCTTGTCCGGCGGTCAGCGCGCGCAGCTGGCGCTGACGCTGGCGGTCGCCAAGCGACCGGAGCTGCTCCTGCTGGACGAGCCGGTCGCAGCCCTCGACCCGCTCGCGCGGCGGGAGTTCCTGCAGACGCTGATGGAGGTCGTCGCGGTCCACGGCGTCAGCGTCGTGCTGTCATCCCACCTGATCGCGGACATCGAGCGGGTCTGTGACTACCTGGTCGTGCTGGTCGCGGGCCGGGTCGCGCTCGAAGGCGACGTCGGGACGCTACTGGCCTCACACCGTCGCCTGGTCGGCCCGCGCACCGACACCACCGCCCTGCCGGCGAACCAGACGGTGATCGAGGCCAGCCACGTGGACAAGCAGAGCACGCTGCTGGTGCGCACCCAGGCGCCGGTCCTCGACCCGGCGTGGACGGTCACGCCGGTGGCGCTCGACGACCTCGTCCTGGCCTACATGCGGCAGGCCCGCGACGGCGCCGCACCGTCCCCGACCGGCCTGGCGGCGGCACGATGACCCGGTTCGCCTGGCTGCAGGCCCGCGCGCAGACGCTGACGGCGACCGCGGTGCTCGCCGGGCTCGCTGCCGCCGCCGCCATCACCGGCATCCAGCTCTCCCACCTCTACAGCAGCCTCGTCGCCCACTGCCGCACCGGCTGCGACCTCGCGACCCTCCAGTTTCTCTCCCACGACCACTTCATGGACCACGCGCTCGACCTGGTGGCGCAGGTCGCCCCGGCGCTGATCGGCATCTTCTGGGGCGCCCCGCTGCTGGCCCGTGAGCTGGAAACCGGTACCTACCGGCTCGCCTGGACCCAGAGCGTCAGCCGCTCCCGCTGGCTGGCCACCAAGCTCGCGGTCCTCGGCCTCGTTGCGGTCACCGTCGCCGGGCTGGTCACCCTCACCATCACCTGGTGGTACCGCGCCCTCGACACCGTCGGCACGAACCAGTACGCGGTCCTCGACCGACGCGACATCGTGCCCATCGGCTACGCCGCCTTCGCCTTCGCCTCGGGCGCCCTCGTCGGCGCGGTCATCCGACGCACCCTGCCCGCGATGGCGACCACCCTGGGCGTGTACGTCTTCGCCCGCATCGCCACCACGTTCTGGATCCGGCCGCACCTGCTGCCCCCGATCCACGAGACGCTGTCACTGCTGAACGCGGGCCCGTCAGCGCTGGTGCAGTCCGGCATCGCGTCCGTCAACGGCTCGGCCGTGCACCTCGTCGCGCAGGGATCCGGCCCGGCCAACTCCTGGACGCTGTCCAGCCAGGTCGTCACCAGCTCCGGGCACAAGGCCAACTCAACCCAACTGGCCGCGTTCGTGCACCAGTACTGCCCGAACGTCGGCCTCCCCCCGCGGGACCCCAACCCGGCCCCGGCATCACACGGGGCGGAAACCCTGCCGGCGAGGCGTGCATGAACCAGGCGGCGAAGCTGTTCCGCCTCCTGGTCACCTACCAGCCGGCCAACCGCTACTGGACCTTCCAGTGGCTCGAAACCGGCATCTTCATCGCCCTCGCACTCGCCGCGGCCATCGGCTGCTACTGGTGGGTCACGCGGCGCACCTCATAACTTCGTCACCTGGTGGCTGTCGCGGCTGGCGAGGTGGATCGCGAAACCCCAGCTGTTCGCCGATCCGCCGCAGCGCAGCCGGAAGCGTGGGTCTTGGGTCGGGGCGCAGCTACCAGCTCCCGGTCTTGATGAGCGGCACGTCTCGTGTGAACTCCTGGAACCCGACGCTGTAGTACAGCCCGCGCGCCTCGGGATGCCCCGGCGCACCCAGGCAGGCGACCGTCATGTGATTGGCCCCGGCCTCCCGCGCCAGGTGCATCCCGTGCAGCAGCATCGCCCTGCCCAGGCCGAGCCGCCGGTAGTCCGGGTGCGTTCCGACCGGCTCGAATTCGGCGGTCCTGTTCGCCTCGTCGAGCCACATGATCGTCGATGCGGCCATCGTTCCGTCCGGTGCCTCCACCAGGACGTGCAGGTCGCCGCGATACGGCGGTGTCCGCCGGACGCCCTCGTAGCTCTCGGCTGTATATGTTGACGGAGCCCAGGCGTCAACATGGGCCTGGACCGCGGCCTGCGGCCCGGCCTCGTCGGCGGTGCGGAATCGGAATCCGTCCGGCAGCACCGGCTGCTCCACGTCAGTGAGGTCCCGCTCATTGAGCTGAGTCCAGGACCCGGCATCGCCGAGCGACGCCGGGTCGATCCCATAGCCGTGCGCCGCCCATCGCTTCAAAGCGAACTCATCGGCGGCCTGCGGCATCACCGTGCGCTCGATGCCGACCGTCACGGCGTCGTACCAGTCGATCACTTCCTCAACCAACTCGGCGTGGTCGGGATGGACCTGATATGCCAGATAGGCGCTGGTGACGTCCTTCACCGACCCGTCGCTCCGCCTCACCTGGTGTGGCAGATAGGCCCAGCCCCACGCCACCAAATCCCCGCCGGAGAACCACAGCCGACGCGGCCAGCTCTCGCCGTCGGATGCGTGCCCTTTGCCCCAGATCCAGGCCAGCTCCCCGAACGACGCGTCGCTGTTCACCAAGTCCGGACGGATAGCGGTGACACGCTGCGCCAGGCCCTGCATGAGCTGCACATCCGCAGCGGTCACGAGACAGAATTCATCCATGGCGCGCCACTGTGTCACGCCTCCGCAAAGCCGTCGAACCGTTTCCGGGGTCGAAGGTCGCGGCGGTTTATCAATGCCTGACGCGGCACTACGTCAGGTGTTCGGGTCGGCCGTGGACGTGGCGTACTCCGGACGCCCAGCAGGCCGATAGGTCTGGATGGTGATGCCCCGGGAAGTGGTCCGCGAGGTGACCAGTTCGAGCGCGGTGTCCGGACCGGTATCGGGGAACAGCCGTGTGCCCTGGCCGACGATGACGGGATAGGTGAGCAGGTCGAGCTGGTCGACCAGGTCGTTGGCGAGCAACCATCGGACGAGGGCACCGCTGCCGGGCACCAGCAGCTCGCCGTCTTGCCGCGCCTTCAGATCACCGACGGCCGCGGCGACGTCGCCGGTCAGGACACTCGTGCCAGCCCACTGCGGGTCGGTGAGGCTGGTCGATACCACATACTTGGGCCGGCTGTTCAGCGCGGCGGCGATCGGGTTCGTGCTCGGATCGATCATCGCTCCCCAGTAGCCGGCGAAGATCTCGTACGTCCGCCGGCCGAACAGAAACGCGGCCGCGCCGCCGTAGACCTCGTTGAGATAGTCCCCGGCTTCGGTATCGAGAAGTGGAATGGCCCATCCGCCGCGGTCGAAGCCACCGCTGCGATCCTCGTCAGGTCCGCCCAACCCCTGCATCACGCCGTCCACCGAGACGTTGGTCGTCGTCGTCAACCTCATGTCGCGGTCACCTCACCGAACAACGGCCGCCGACCCCTTCTGGATCCGCGTTCCTTCGTTCAGACAAGCACACTACCTGGCCTCGGTGCTGGACCTGGCCTCCCGGCACCTGGTGGGCTACCTGTCGCCGGTCGAGTGGGAGGACGGGTCGCAGCCACAGAGTATGTTGGCCCCGCGCAAGTGGCTCGCACAGGCGTTCGCGCGGCGTCGGGGCCGTGGCGGCGCGCGCCGGTGGCCAGCCAGGGCATGGACGGCCGAGGGAGGGAAATGACCTACCAGGTGACCGTCAAGGACGTCCAGCCTCGTCCGACCGCAGTGGTCCCGGCGACCACCACCTGGGAGGCGTTCCCGACGCTGTGGCGGCAACTGCTGGACGAGGTCTGGGCGTGCCTGCGTGCCAGTGGCATTGACCGTGGCTGCCGCAACGTCATGCTGTACCGCGACGACGTGCCGAACGTCGAGGTAGGCGTCGAGCTCGGCCAGCCGTGCCCCCTCACCGGACGGGTGGTGGCGTCGTCACTGCCGGCGGGCCGGGTTGCCATGACCGTCCATCGGGGACCGTACGCCGGGTTGG
>DASQWY010000237.1:0-14304 GCA_035640005.1 Actinomycetes bacterium | reverse complement strand
CCGCCGCACCCGCTGGGCGCTCACCTACCAGCTCTACCGCTACGGCCGCGGCGAGGTGCAGCTGTACCGGTCCTTCCGCGACCAGGGCGTGCCGCGCCCGAGCCTGCTGCGCGCCTGCCTGGTATGGGGGTGGACGGTGCTGCACCTGCCCGACCTGCTGCGCTCGCCCGCCCACCAGGGCCGCTGGCTGCGCACGGCGGCCTTCCGCGTGGGACGACTGCACGGCAGCATCCGCTTCCGGACCCTCTGCCCCTAGCCGGCGGCATGCTGCCCAACTTCCTGGTGATCGGGGCCATGAAGGCCGGCACGACCAGCCTGTACCGGTACCTGCGCGAGCATCCCCAGGTGTTCATGCCGCCAGAGAAGGAGCTGCACTTCTTCGCCACCCCCGAGCGCTGGGGCCGCGGCCGCGACTGGTACGAGGCGCGGTTCGCCGCCGCCGCCGACGGCGCGGTCGCGGTCGGTGAGGCCTCCCCCACCTACGCGATGTACCCGGAGTTCGCCGCGGTGCCGGAGCGGGTCGCGGCGCTGCTGCCGGACGCTCGCCTGCTCTACACCGTGCGCCACCCGATCGAGCGCATGCGCTCGCACTACCTGCACCAGGTGCGGCGGGGACGCGAGCACGCCCCGATCGAGCGCGCCCTGGTCGCCGACCCGCGCTACCTGGACACCAGCCGCTACGCGCTGCAGTTGGAGCGGTACCTGGACCGCTTCCCGGCCGAGCGGCTGCTGGTGATCACCGCCGAGGAGCTGCGCGACGACCGGGTGGCGACCGTCGGGCGGGCGCTCGAGTTCCTCGGCGCCGACCCCGGCCTGCTGCCGCCGACGCTCGACCGCGAGTTCCACCGGACCGCCGCGCGGGCGCGGCGCCCGCTGGCCGCGGCCGCGCTGCGGCTGCCCGGGTCGCGGGCGCTGCGCCGCCTGGCGCCACCGGCGCTGCGCCGCCTCGCCGGCCGCGAGCTGCCGAGCCGGCCGGCGAGGATCCCCCCGGAGCTGGAGGCACGCCTGCGCGAGGAGCTGCGCGACGACGTGCGCCGCCTGCGGGCACACCTGGGTCCCGGCTTCGACGGCTGGGGAATCGGCTGAGTTAGTCTCTTTTGCTCCTTTCATCATCTAGAGTGCAAAAAGATTTTCGAGGTTGTAGAATCGCTCGGTACGATTGCGATGCACCCCTGGTCGCCCCGCCCCCGGCCGGCCCTGGTGCCGGTCGGGCGAGCAGCCGGTCCCGACGCGACTCGGAGGAGCTCGACATGGCGTTCCAACCGTTGTCCCTGGTGCGGATCGCCCATGACCGGCCCGCCGCGGAGCTGGAGGCGACCGGCCGCCGGCCGACGGACGGACCGTGGCGCCGGCGGGTCGTCGCCGCCGTCTCGGTGCTCACCGCCCTCTGGCTGCTCGCCCAGGCGCTGGTCGCGGCCAGCTCGGTGGTGCAGACCTGGCCGGTCGTGGCCTTCCCGATGTTCAGCGCCAAGCGGACCTCGGTGGTCGACCGCGACCTGCTCGCGGTGACCCGCGGCGGCCGCCAGCTCACCGTCGGGCCCGCCGACTTCGGCCTGACCGACCTGCAGCTGGTGAACTACGAACGCGGCATGGTCAGCGACACCGGCATGGTCGGGCCGCTGGCCGCCGGGCGGCTCGAGCGGCTGGCGCTCGCCTGGAACCGCGGGCACCCCAGCGACCCGGCCGTCTCCATGACCCTCACCGGCACCGTGTCGCCGGTCCGGCCGGGAGCGCACCCCACCTACGCGCGGGTGGTGCGGTGGAGCGCGCCATGAGCCTGGTCGGGCGCTGGCAGGCGTTCTGGTTCCCGGCGGTGCCGGTGCGGCGGCTGGCCGCCTTCCGCGTCGTGATGACAACCTTCGCGTTCGTCGACAGCTGGTTCGTGTCCGGGTTCATCAGCCACTACGCCCGCGTCGACGGCGACTTCTACCACCCGCTGGTGCTGTTGCGGCCGCTGCCCCGGCTCGGCCCGGAGGCGACCACCGTCATCCACGTGGTGCTGTGCGTGAGCCTGGCGTTCGCCGTGGTCGGGCTGGGCACGCGCCTGGCCATGCTGGTGGCGGCCGCGCTCTACCTGTGGTGGTGGGCGACCTACTACTCGTTCGGCGCCATCCACCACGGCCGCATCCCGATCGTCGTCGCCCTGTTCGTGATGGTCGTGGCGCCGGCCGGCCGCGCCTACTCGCTGGACTCGCTGCTGGCCAGGCGGCGGGCGGCACGGGCGGGCACGCCACCGCCGGCTGAGGACGCCGTCGACGAGCTCGCCGGCTGGGCGCTGCGGGTCATGATGGTGGTGGTGGTGCTCGCCTACCTGCTGGCCGCCTACGCCAAGCTCAGCGTCTCGGGCATCGGCTGGATCACCGGGGGCGCGCTGGAGGCCGTGATGATCCAGAACGGCACCGCGGCCGCCGCGCTGATCGTGCACCGGTCCTGGGCCGTCACCGCCATGACCGGCCTGACGCTGCTGCTGGAGGGCAGCGCCTGGCTGCTGTTCCTGCGCGGCCGGGCGCGGGACGCCTACGTGGTCGCCGCCACCCTGTTCCACGTCGGCGCCCTGGTGGTGCTGAACATCAGCTTCCTCGGCCTGGTCCTCGCCTACCTGGCCTTCTACGACCTGGAGGTCGGCACCGCGCGCCTCGGCGGCTGGCTGCGGCGGCGCCTGCCCGCCGAGCCGGGAAGGGAGCTGCCCCTCGCCCGCTGACCACCGGTCTCCCGCCGCCCCAAACGGCGGCCGCCTGTCGAGCATCGCCCTGCACCGGTCCACTCCCCGAGGAGTCCGCATGGCAATCACCAGGCTCGCTCAGTCGCGCCGGCGCCATCCCGTCCGCCGCCGGCTGGCCCCGGCGGCGCTCACGCTGCTCGCCGGCCTCCTGCTGGCCACGGCACCATTGCGACCGGCCCCCGCCCGGGCCGACGACGCCGCGCTGTTCACCCCGGTCGCCTGGAAGCCCTACCCGACGCCGGAATCGGTCGAGATGGGCGACCACGCGCTCAACCTGAACTTCAACTTCGGCAGCCCCAACAACGTGGTCTCCTCCGCCGCCCACAACCTCCACCAGGGCGTGACGGGGACCGCCTCCGGCTTCAGCGTGCTGCTGCGCACCTCCAGCGACGGCGCCACCCGCAAGCTCCCGCCCACCACCGCGATCAGCTCGCGGCTCGGCTCGGTGCGGGTCGGCCTGACCCCGTCGTCGACCCTGGTCGAGGGCAGCACCAACGGGCTGCGGCTCACCTACCAGGTGACCAAGCCCTACCTCCCCTCCAACGCGGTCGAGGACCAGGCCTCCAGGATCACCAACAGCCCGGTGATGTACCTGCGGCTGGTGGTGAAGAACACGGCCTCCTCGTCCCGGCCGGTGTCGGCGATCTACGTCGGCTTCGGCTCCAGCTGCGGCCACCCCCTGGAGGGCTCGCCCCGGGCCGGCTGGCGCACCCTGACGATGTGCAACGCCGGCGACGCCGGCGGCACCCGCTACCTGGCCGTCCCCAGCGTCGCCGGGTCGACCTGGGGCACCGGCCCCGACACCGTCTCCGACTTCCAGGCTGCCGGCCAGCTCGGCGGCGACGGCGGCAGCGGCAACACCGCCGCCGCCCTGCCCGTGCCGGCGCTCTCCGCGGGCGCCAGCTACGGGCTGACGCTGGTGTACGGCGCCTGGAACCAGGCCGCCGGGATCACCGCGATCGACGGCACCCGCTACCCCTTCTACTACCTCGGCTGGTGGGCCAGCCCCAAGGCCATGCTCGGCTCGGCCATCGACAGCCTCGGCGCCACCATGGACGGCGCCGCGTCCTTCGACGCCGCCGTCCACGCCGTCTCCACCGACACCAGCGCGCAGTACGGCGCGGCGCACGCCTTCCGGGGCTGGCGCCACGACAACTGGCTGGTGCGCAAGCCGGACGGCAGCCCCTTCTTCGCGGTCAGCGAGGGGAGCTTCAACTACCTGTCGACCGTGGACGTCGGCTACGAGTACCAGCTGTTCCAGACCCGCTACGAGCCGTGGAAGTCCAGGCTCGAGCTCGACGAGTGGCGCAACCACTACGAGACCGACGGCGCCGGGCACAAGTTCCTGCTGCACGACCTCGGCGTGGGCCTGCAGCTGACCGCCGGGCCGGCCTACGACCAGAAGTCCGGCGTCCGCAGGCACATGCCGGTCGAGCACAACCTGGACATGGTGGCGATGATCTTCGCCTGGGAGGCCCGCACCGGGCAGAGCTACGACCCGACGCTGGTGCGGCAGCTGCTCGACGCCGCCGAGGCCCACGACAGCGACCAGAACGGCAGCATCGACGTGTCGGTGATGACCGCCTGCCTGCCGAACGGCGGGCGCTGCCGCACCTCGCAGCTCGGCACCACCTACGACGGCCAGGTCTCCGAGGCCAGCAAGGTGCAGGCCGGCAACACCATCCTCACCGCCAAGCTGGGCGTGGTGGAGTCGTTCGCGTCCAGCCGCGGCTACGCACCGCTGTCGGGCGCGGACTTCATGACCCGGGCGCTGCGCCACCTCGACCGGGCCAGGGCGTTCAAGGACCAGCTGTCGTCGGACCCGAGCCTGGCCGGCTACGACCACGAGCCCGGCTACCTCTCCGACGCCCTGCTGTACGCCACGGCGCTCGGCAGCAACGCGATCCTGGACGTCGCCGTCCCGGACTGGATGAACGGCGCGGTGGTGGCCAACCAGAACGCCGTGCAGGGCGCCTACCCGTCCACGGCGATCGCGCCGAACGGGACCGGCGAGACCATCGTGTGGATCTCCAAGGCGCTGGACGGCGACGCGGTGGGCGCCTGGATCCGGCGCACGTTCCCGTCGCTGACCACCCTGCGGCCCGAGGGCCCCAAGCTGTGGGCCACCTGGAACAAGCGCATCAGCGGCGGGGCGCAGGGCACCTTCGACTTCGCCAAGTACCCGAGCAACGCCTACACCAGCGCCGGCTGGTACCCGCGCGCGGCGTCCCTGTGGGCCACGGCGCCGGCCACGTGAGGCGGGGTGACGCCGTGCTGACCGTGGTCATGCCGCTGCACGACGGGGCCGCCACCGTCGGCCGCCAGCTGGACGCCCTGGCAGGGCAGGACTGCCAGCACCCCTGGGAGCTGGTGGTCGCCGACAACGGCTCCGGCGACGGCGGCCCCGACCTGGTCGGCCGCTGGCGCGACCGCATCCCCGGGCTGCGGGTGGTCGACGCGTCGGCGCGGCGGGGCGCGGCGGCCGCCCGCAACCTCGGCGCGGCCGCCGCCCGCGGGGACGCCCTCGCCTTCTGCGACGCCGACGACGTGGTGGCGCCGGGCTGGCTGGAGGCGCTGGCCGGCGCGCTGGAGCGGCACGAGCTCGTCGCCGGCGCGTGCGACCACCTGGCCCTCAACGCCGCCGGCCGCGCGGACTGGCACGCCCGCTCGTTCGAGACCGCCGCCCCGGTCGCCATGGGCTTCCTGCCGTACGCCACCAGCGCCAACATGGCCATCTCCCGGGACGCGTTCACCGCCGCGGGCGGCTTCGACGAGGGGTTCGCCCGCCTCGGCGCGGCCGGCGAGGACATCGACCTGTCCTGGCGGCTCCAGCTCGGCGGACGGGAGCTCTGCTTCGAGCCCGCCGCGCTGGTCTACTACCGGCACCGGCGGGATCTGCGCGGCGTGTGGCGCCAGAACGCCACCTACGGCATGGCCGACGTGCTGCTGTACAAGCGGTTCCGCGCCCACGGCGTGCGCCCGCGACCGCTCGCCCGGGCGCTGCGCGGCTACGCGGGCCTGGCGCTGCGGGCGCCGGCCCTGGCGAGCCGCGGGTCGCGGGGCGTCTGGCTGCGCGACGCCGGGCACCGCTGGGGGCGGCTGCGAGGGTCGGTCCGCGAGCGGGTGGCGTTCCTGTGACCCACAGGGCCCGCGCGCCGGCCGGAGAATTGCTCTGACCGATTGGCTGTGTAGAATATCGAGCAGAATCGCAGTAGTGATCGACAAACGGTAGGGTCCGGTTCGAGGTAGGGGGGGAACGACGAATTGTCGTCAACACGCTGTGATGGCTGGAAGCGGCCAGACTCGGACAAGCTGGAACGGCTGGGCAAGGTAGCCGGCCAGCCCGCGGCCTGCTCGCAACCGTCTCCGCGGGAATTCGCCTAGGAGTTCTTCGGGCCAATCGCCAGGAGACCTTCCTGCCCTGGCCCCAGCCAGGGACGGTTGTATTCTTCCGCAAATATCTTCAGCGATCAGTGAGGTATGCCCGTGACCAACGTCGCCTTGCGGCCCGACCGGCTCGACGCCGTGTCCGCCGAAGGCCCGCTCGCGGTCGAGGCGATGTTCCGGTTCCTCGGAACCGACGTCCGCGTGGTGTCGGCCAGCGTCGACCTGCTGCAGCACTGGACCGCGGAGTACGGCGCCTTCCGGGTGCCGCCGGGACCGGCCGAGATCACCGTGCACGTGGACGCCGCCAGCCACGGCGCCCCAGTGCCTGGCCAGGTCACCATCGAGCGCGACGGGCTCCGCGTCCCCTGGCGGGGAACCGGGCCGGTGCTGCCGCCGCTGACCGTGCCGCCGCTCGACCGCTGGGTCGGCCTGCACGGCGCGGCGGTCGGCCGGGCCGGGCAGGCGGTCCTGCTGCTCGGCGCGCCGCACACCGGCAAGACCCTGCTGGCCCTGTCGGCGGTGGCGCTGGGCGCCAGGCTGCTGGCCGACGGCCTGCTGCTGCTGGACCCCGGCGACCTGCTGCTGGCGCCGTTCCCCCAGGCGCTGCGGCTGCGGCACGAGGAGCTGGCGCTGCTGGGGATCGACCCGGCGCACCCGGCCCTGGTGCCCTTCCGCCCGCGGCGGAGAGCGGTCCAGTGGCGCGCCGACCCGGCCGCGCTGCTCGGCCACCGGGCGGACCGGGTGGCCGCCGGGATCACGGCGGTGGTCTTCCTGGAGCCGGACGAGCAGGACGAGCGGCCGCGGCTGCGGCCGCTGGCGCCCGAGCGGGCGCTCGCCTGGCTGCCGCGGCACCTGGGCGAGCCCGGGGCCGACCCGGCCAGGGTCGAGCCGGTGCTGGCCAGGCTGTGCCGCCAGGTTCCCGCCTTCACCCTGCCGCCCGCCATACGGGTCGGCGCCGCGGAGGCGGTCGACCGGCTGCTGCAGGCGTAAGGCCCAGGCAATCGCGGCTGGATCGAGGAGTTCACGACTATCGAGGGTAATACTGCAATCACCGTAGTGGCACTACGTCGAGTGCAGCTCCCTGACACGGTCAAGCGTCCCTAACCATACGAACCTGACAAGCGGCTTATCCGTGTGGGCTGCCGTGCCCGGTTGGCGCCACGCCGACCCGCGGCCTGGAAGCTGCACCGTCCGCATGCAGGTTCCCGCACGTCTCCGAGAGGAGCGGACGACGATGGCAGCTCCCCGCCGCGACCACGTGGTCGTCACCGGCGCCGCCGGCTTCATCGGCTCCCACCTGGCCGAGGCCCTCCTCGACCAGGGGCACGAGGTCGTCGGCGTCGACGCCTTCACCGGCTACTACCCGCTGTCCGACAAGCGCGCCAACCTCGCCGGCCTGCTCGGCCGGCCCGGCTTCCGGCTGCTGGAGGCCGACCTCGCCCAGGCGGACGTCGAAGCCGCCCTCCAGGGCGCGGCGGCCGTGTTCCACCAGGCGGCGCAGCCAGGGGTCCGCGGGTCCTGGGGCCGGGAGTTCGCCGGCTACGTGCACCACAACGTGCTGGCGACCCAGCGGCTGCTGGAGGGCTGCGTCCGCGCCAGTGTGCCGCGGCTGGTGATGGCGTCCTCCTCCAGCGTGTACGGGGACGCGCCCAGCTACCCCACCACCGAGGAGTCGCGGACCCGCCCGGTGTCCCCGTACGGTGTGACCAAGCTCGCCGGCGAGCACCTCTGCCTGGCCTACGCGCGGCCGGAGGTGTCGCGCACCAGCGTCGCCATCCTGCGCTACTTCACCGTCTACGGGCCGCGCCAGCGCCCGGATATGGGCTTCCGCCGCTTCCTGGAGGCGGCCGCCCAGGACCGGCCGGTCGTGGTGTACGGCGACGGCGGGCAGACCCGCGACTTCACCTACGTCGGCGACGTGGTGCGCGCCAACCTGCTGGCGATGACCGCGCCGGTCCAGGCCGAGGCGGTCAACATCGGCGGCGGCCGCCGGGTCAGCCTCGACGAGGCCCTGGAGCTGATCGGCGAGGTGACCGGCCGGCGCCTGCGGATCGACCGCCGGCCGGCGCAGCCGGGCGACGTCCGCCACACCGGCGCCGACGGGACCCGGGCGGAGGCGCTGCTCGGCTACCGTCCCGAGGTCGACCTCGCCGCCGGGCTCGCCGCCCAGGCGGAGTGGGTCGCCAGCCGCCACCGCTCGGCCGCGGGGCGGGTGACGTGAGCGGCACCCTCGCCGGCCGGGACGCGCCCGCCACGACCCGGCCGGATCCGGCCGGGCACGCCCGCGGGCGGCGGGTCAGGGTGCTGCACGTCATCACCCACCTCGACCACGGCGGCGCGCAGGCCAACACCCTGCTGACGGTCGCCGGGCTCGACCGCGGCCGCTACCAGGTCGACCTGGCCGGCGGGCCGGGGCCGCTGGAGCAGGAGGCGCGCGCGGCGGCCGACCGCTGCCACGTGCTGCCGTACTTCCGCCGGTCGCTGCTCAGCCTCGGCGACCTGCGGGCGGCGGTCGCGCTGCTGCGGCTGGCCGGTGGCTACGACGTGGTCCATACCCACGGCTCCAAGGCCGGCGTGCTCGGCCGGCTGGCCGCGCGGCTGCGGCGGGTGCCGGCGGTGGTCCACACCATCCACGGCTTCCCCGTGCACGACTACATGCCACGCCACCGGCGGCGGGCGCTGCTGGCCCTGGAGCGGGTCGCCGCCCGCTTCGCCGACCGCATCGTCTGCGTCTGCGACGCCAACGCCGCCGAGGCCCTCGCCCTGCGCGTCGCCCGGCCGGAGCAGCTGCGGGTGGTGGTGAGCGGGGTGCCGAGCGAGCTGGTCCGGTCGGGCGACGGCCAGCGGGTGCGCCGCCAGCTGCGGATCCCCGCGGGCGCTCCGGTGGTCTGCACGGTCACGCGCCTGATGGAGCAGAAGGCCCCGCTCGACTTCGTGGCGGCCGCGCGGCAGGTGCTCGGGGCCGCCCCGGACGCGCACGTGCTGCTGGTCGGCGACGGGCCGCTGCGCGACCAGGTGGCGGCCGCCGCCGCCGGCCGGCCCGGCGAGCTGGCCGCCCGCATCGTGCAGGTGCTGTCGCTGCCCGATCGGGGCGCGGGCATGGGCGCGGCCGGGGCGGCCCGGGTCGCCGGCCGCTACGACGTCGGCGAGATGGTCGCCGGGCTGGACGCCCTGTACCGGGACGCCCTGCGGGAACGGCGCGGGAGCCGGGCATGATCGCCGGCGTCAACCTGTGGCTGGCCACCACCACGGTGGTCCTGCTGCCGCTGCTGGTCCCGCGCGGCCCGGGCCAGAGCGCGCCGGTCGACGCGGTGGCGGTCGCCTACATCGTGGTGTCCCTGGCCGGCCGGCTCCGCTCCCGGCAGCCGCTGCGCCTGCCCGCCAAGGGGCCGCTGCTGCTGATCGTCGCCGGCAGCCTGCTGGCCACCGCCGTCAGCCTGAGCCCGCGCGACAGCCTGCTGTCGCTGCTGGTCGAGGCGTACCTGCTGCTGCTGTACGCCTGCGTCGCCAGCGACCTGGACGGGGACCCGCGGGGGCTGCGGACCGTGCTGGTCGCCTGGTCGGCCGCGGGGCTGCTGTGGGCGGCGGTGTTCGTCGGCCTCCACTTCCAGCTGCTGCCCCAGCTGCTGCAGCAGCTGCTGGTGGCCAACTCGAGCGACGGCGGCGTGCGGGTGGCCGGCGCGGCCGGCAACCCCAACCTGGCCGCCGGCTACATGATGACCTCCCTGTTCGTGCTGCTCGCCTCGCCGTGGCCACGGGCGCGGCCGGCGCGGCTGCTGGCCGCCGGCTGGCTGCTGTTCGCGCTGTTCCTGACCGGCTCCAACGGCGCCCTGCTCGGCTTGGCGGTGGGCCTGCCGGTGCTGGCGGTCGCCGCCAGCCTGCGCGCCAGCCGCAGCGCGGGCGGCCGGCTCGCCGTGGTCGGCGCCGCCCTGCTCGCCGGCGCGCTGCTGCTGGGCGGCGGCGCGCTGCTGCTGGGCGTGCCGCAGGTCGGCGTCTCGGACGTGCAGACCCTGGCGCGCCGCGAACGCGGCGGCGTGTTCGGCGACAGCCTGGGGCGCCTGGACCGCAGCGTCAACGGCCGCCTGCTCATCTGGTCGGACGCCTGGAAGGCGGCCGGCTCCCAGGTGGCCGTGGGGGTGGGCCCGGGGGCGTCGTCCGAGATCCGCCTGGCCGGCAACCGGCTCAAGCGCGGCCTGCACAACGACTACATCGCCTTCCTGATCGAGCGTGGCCTGCTCGGCCTGCTCGGGCTGCTGGCCTTCGTCGCCCTGCTGCTGCGCTGGTCGGGCCGGCTGCTGGCCTGCCGCCTGCCGGACGGGCGTGGCGGCTGGTGGTCACCGGCCGCGCTCGGCGCCGCGGTGGTCGCCAACCTGGTGCTGGCCACCAACCACGAGTCCTTCCACTTCCGCCACCTGTGGATCCTGTTCGGCCTGGTGTGGGCCGCGGGGCGGCTCGCCGGCCAGGCGGGGCCCGCCGGCACCCAGGCCAGGGAGCCAGACGCACCGACGCCCAAGGAGCTCGCCCATGCTCTCAGCTGACCGCCGGACGATCCTGCTGCTGGCGGCCGATACCGAGCAGGCGCAGGCGGCGGCCGTCCCCAGGGCGGCGCTCGCGCGGCTGCGGGTGGCCTCGCCGGCGAGCGTCATGCCCGAGGTGCTGCGCGGCAGGCGGCGACCGGCCAAGGTGGTGGTGACCACCGGCGCGCTCGGCGACCAGCGGACCGCCGACCTGCTCGCCAGGCTGTCGCTGGCCGGGGTCCGGATGGTCCGCCCGCACGAGTACTCCGAGCAGGTCCTGCGGCGCGTCTCGCTGGAGGACGTCGACGAGTCGTGGTTCCTGTTCCACCGCCCGCTGCGGGCGCGGCGCGTCTACGCCGCCGTCAAGCGGCTGATCGACTGGACCGCCGGGCTGCTCGGCAGCCTGCTGGTCTGCCTGATCGCGCCGCTGGTCGCGCTGCTCGTCCGGCTCGACGACGGCGGCCCGGTCTACTTCCGGCAGGAGCGCGTCGGGCGCGCCGGCCGGCCGTTCCTGATCTGGAAGTTCCGCACCATGCGCGTGGACGCCGAACCCGAGGGGCCGGTGTGGGCCGCCCGGGGCGACAGCCGGGTGACCCGGGTCGGCCGCTTCCTGCGCCGCACCCGCCTGGACGAGCTGCCCCAGTTCTTCAACGTCCTCACTGGCGACATGTCGCTGGTCGGCCCGCGGCCCGAGCGACCCCGGTTCGTCAGCCTGCTGGGGCGCACCGTGCCCTTCTACGACCGGCGGCACCTGATGCGCCCTGGCATCACCGGCTGGGCCACCGTCTGCTTCGGCTACGGCGACAGCGTCGGCGACAAGTGGCGCTCCCACGAGTACGACCTGTACTACCTGAAGCACCGCTCGCTCCTGCTCGACCTGGAGATCCTGGCCCGGACCGTGCTGGTCATGCTGCTGCGGAAGGGCCGGTGATGGCGGCGGTCTCGGTGGTGATGACCGTGCACGACGGCCTCCCGCACGTCCTGGAGGCGGTCGACAGCGTGCTCGCCCAGCAGTTCGACGACTTCGAGCTGATCGTGGTCGACGACGGCTCCACCGACGGCACCGCCGACGCGATCGCCCGCCGCCGCGACCCGCGGCTGCGGCTGGTCCGCCGCCCCCACCAGGGCCGGGTCGCCGCCCTCAACCACGCCCTCGGCCTGGCCAGCGGCAGGTACGTGGCCAACCTGGACGCCGACGACCTCGCCCTGCCCGGCCGGCTGGCGATCCCCGCGCGCTTCCTCGACCAGCACCCCGAGGTGGCGGCGGTGGGGGCGGCGCTGCAGCCGTGCGTCGGCGGGGCGGCCGTGCGGCGGCCACGCCGGCTGCCCCGCAGCGACCGGGCCATCCGCCTGGCGTTCCTGTTCCGTAACCCGATGTTCCACAGCTCGGTGACCTTCCGGGCCAGCGCGCTGGCGGCCGTCGGCGGCTACGAGCCGGCCTACAGCGACCTGGAGGTCGACGCCGACCTGCTGCTGCGCCTGGGCCGCCGCTACCGGCTGGCCAACCTGGCGGTGCCGCTGGCGGCCAAGCGGCTGCACGCCGGCCAGCACTTCGCCGCCGTCGGCCGCTCCCGCCGGCTGAGCCGGCACGCCGCCTGCCGCTGGCGGGCAGCCAGGGAGCTGCGCTTCCCGCCGCTGCTGCGGCCGCTGGCCTACACCGCCGCCGCCGCCGGCGCCGCGGCCTCCCTGGTCCACGTCGGGCTGCTGGGCAACGACGGACGGCGCGGGAAGGAGGGCGCGTGGACCCCGAGGTGACCGTGGTCATCGCCACCCGCGACCGGCCCGCCCTGGTGGCCGGGGCGATCGACAGCGCGCTGGCGCAGACCGTCGCCGCCGTCGAGGTGCTGGTGGTGGACGACGGCTCGGTCGAGCCGGTCCGGCCGCACCTGGACGAGCCGCGGCTGCGGCTGCTGCGCCTGGACCCGCCGCGGGGTGTCTGCGCCGCCCGCAACCTGGGGCTGGCGCGGGCGCGGGGCCGCTGGATCACCTTCCTGGACGACGACGACCGGCTGCTGCCCGACATGCTGGAGCGGTCGCTGCAGGCGGCGCGGGCCTCGACCCTGCCGCCGCCGGTGGCGGCCATCTCGGTGATCGAGGACGTCGACGAGGCGGGACGGCCGCTCGGCAGCGTCCTGCGCCCTGCCAGCCTGGCCAGGAGCGCGCCCGGCTCGCCCGGCGGGGCGCCCGGCGCGCCCGCCTCCCACGCGACCCTGCTGGCCCCCACCGAGGTCATGCTGGCCATCGGCGGCTGGGACGAGGCGCTGCGGGCCTGGGAGCACACCGACCTGTTCCTGCGGCTGCAGGCGGCCTGCTCGGTCCAGGCCGTGGAGCGGGTCACCTACCGGCGCCGGGTGCACCGCTCGGCCCGCCTGTCGGAGAACCTGCCCGCCCGCGTCGCCAGCATGCGGCGCACCCTCGCCAAGCACGAGGCGGCCTTCGCCCGGCATGCCCGGCGCCGCGCCACCTACCTCGGCGCCATCGGCATCGCCTGGCTGCGCATGGGCCGCTGGGGCCCGGCGGTGGCGGCCACCACCGCCTCCCTGCGGGTGGACCCCGCGCGGCCCAGGGGCGTGGCGCAGTGGCTGGCCAGCCTGGCCGGGCCGCGGGTCTGGGCGCTGCTGGACCCGCGCCGGCGGGGCGGGAGGCGCTCGTGACCGCCGCCAACACCGGCCTGGCCGACGCGCCGCCGGCCGGGCAGCGGTACCGGCACCAGTACCGGATCTGGCAGCTGGCCCGCTCGGCGTGGAACGCGCGCGAGCTGATCCGGACCCTGGCCGAGCGGGAGATCAGGGTCCGCTACAAGCAGGCGGTGCTCGGCTTCGCCTGGGCGGTCTTCACCCCGCTGGTACTGATGGTCGCCTTCACCCTCTTCTTCAGGAAGGCGGCCAAGGTCGACACCGGCCCGGTGCCCTACCCGCTGTTCTCCTACGTCGGGCTGATCCCCTGGACGTTCTTCTCGTCCTCGGTGGCCCAGGGCGGGCTGAGCCTGATCAGCAACGTGCCCCTGCTCAACAAGGTCGCCTTCCCCCGCGAGGTCTTCCCCATGTCCAGCGTGGTGGTGGCCGGCATGGACAGCGTGGTCTCCTCGGCGGTGCTGGGGCTGCTGTTCCTGCGCTTCGGCTTCGCGCCCCGGTCGACCTCGGTGTGGGTGCCGGTGATCCTGGCCGTCCAGGTCGCCTTCACCCTCGGGATCACCCTGCTCGCCTCCGCGGTGGTGGTGTACCTGCGCGACCTGCGCCACGCGCTGCCGCTGATCCTGCAGCTGGGCCTGTTCGTCACGCCGGTCGCCTTCCCGCTGGACATCGTCCCCGGGTCGTTCCGCCGGCTCTACGTCGCCGTCGACCCGCTGGCCGCCGTGATCGATGCCTACCGGCGGACGGTGCTGTACGGCCGGCCGCCGAGCGGCCTGCTGGTGGTCGCGGCGGCCGCCGCGGCCGTCACCCTGCTGGGCGGCTACGCGGTGTTCAAGCGCCTCGAGACGGGCATCGCCGATGTTGCCTAGCGGGTCGATCAGCGCGACGCACCTGTGGAAGCGGTTCCACGCCGACCGCCGCCGCCGGCTGCTGCGCGACCAGCTGCAGGCCCTGCCGGCCCTGCTGCGCGGCGGCGGACGGCGCGGCTGGCGCTGGGCGCTGCGCGACGTCGACCTGGTCGCCGAGCCCGGCGAGTCGGTGGCGC
>DASQWY010000236.1:0-7364 GCA_035640005.1 Actinomycetes bacterium | reverse complement strand
CCCCGCCGTCCCGGCGCGGGCGGGCGGCGCCGGCTCGCCCCTGGCCGCCGGCGGGGCCACGGCCGGCGGGGCCACGGCCGGCGGGTCGGGGACCAGCCGCGGGGGTTCGGCGACGGCGCGGGCGTCGGGCGCCACGGCGGCCGGCCGGACCGGGGCGGGCGCCTCCTCGGGCGGCGCCGGCGAGGGCTCCGGGCGGTCGGGCGCCAGCCGTCCGGGCCGTGCGCTCGGTTGGGTCGGTTGCTCCACGCGCGGTCCACCTCGTAGGGGGTCTCCGCTCAGCGTAATCGGATTCGGGCCGAACCGCAGAACCGCCACGGGCGGGCGGCCGAGCGGGTAGGCTCGGTGCGTCCGAGAGGCCGCCGCCAGCAGACCGAAGGAGCTGATCGTGGTCGTCCAGGCCAGCGCCGCCATCGCCACGTACCTCGCCGAGCTGACCGTGGTCGAGGACGACGTCCTGCGCCACGCCCGCGACCGGGCGGCCGCCGGCGGCATGCCCCCGGTGTCGGCCGACGCCGGCGCGTTCCTGCGGTTCGCCGCCGGCTGGACGGGCGCCCAGGCGGCGGTCGAGATCGGCTCGGGCGCCGGCTACTCGGGGGTCTGGATCGCCAGGGGCCTGGCCCCCAAGGGGGTCCTCACCACCATCGAGGCCGACCCCGACCACCAGCGCCGCGCCAAGGAGAGCTACGAGGAGGCCGGCGTCACCGGCCGGGTGCGCTCGATCCTGGGCCGCGCCCTGGAGGTGCTGCCCCGGCTCAGCGACGGCGCCTACGACCTCGCCTTCCTGGACGCGGTCAAGGCCGAGTACCCCGAGTACCTGGACCACGCCCTGCGGCTGGTGCGGCCGGGCGGGGTGATCCTGGCCGACAACGTCCTGTGGTCGGGCCGGGTCGCCGACGCCAAGGTCACCGACCCCGACACCGAGGGCCTGCGCAGCTACTCCCGCCGCATCGCCACCGACCGGCGCCTCGACTCGGTGATCCTGACGATCGGCGACGGGCTGGCGGTGTCGCGGGTGCGCCACCCCGGCGAGCTGGAGGGCTGAGCGATGGTGCAGCGTGAGGTGGTGGCCGCCTGGCTGGACGCGTACGTCGCCGCGTGGCGGAGCTACGACCCCGACGCCATCGGCGCGTTGTTCAGCGAGGACGCGACCTACGCGTACCACCCATGGGAGGAGCCGCTGCGGGGCAGGACCGCGATCGTGTCCGACTGGCTGGCCAACCAGGACCCGCCGGGCTCGTGGGAGGCCGCCTACCAGCCGGTCGCGGTCGACGGCGACGTGGCCGTGGCCACCGGCCGCAGCCGCTACCTGGAGGCCGACGGGTCGCTGGCCCGCGAGTACTGGAACTGCTACCTGCTCGCCTTCGACGACCAAGGCCGCTGCCGCCAGCTCACCGAGTGGTTCATGCTGCGCACCGAGGCCAAGGTCGAGGGGTAAGGGTGGGAGGTCCGATGGGGCCGTCCAGCCTCGCGATAGCGCGGGGGGTTCGGGGGGCGGAGCGCAGCGCAGCCCCCCGATGAACAAAGGAACCGCCAGCACTCTGGTGCCAGTCGCCAGCGACCGAGCTACCCCGGGAAGAAATACACCTTGGCCGCGAACTCCGCTGCCAGCGCCATGATCACCGCCAGGTAGAACATGCCGGTGGCGGCCTGGATGGAGTTGCTGCGGACCAGCAGCCGGATGAACGAGGCGACCAGGCCGCACAGCAGCACCAGCCCGACGGCCAGGTACACGGTCAGGTTCGGGAACGCCAGCAGCGGCGACAGCGACTGGTCGGGGGTGCCGCCCCGCGCCCCGCCGAGCGCCGCCGACACCAGCGCGGCCGCCACCCCGGCGATGAACCAGGTGGCCAGGGCCGCGATCGGGCGGTTGGACAGGCGCCGGTCGACCAGGTACCAGTGGCCGAGCAGCAGGCCGTCCATGGTGGCGCCGAGGAAGAGCGCGCCGGTCAGCAGCGCCAGCAGCCCCAGGGCGGTGCGGCCGCTCAGGACCGCCAGCGGCCAGGCGGCGGCCAGCCCGGGCGCGACCGCGGCGACGCCGAACCAGCGGGCCGCGGCCGCGCGCGCGTACAGCAGCACCTGCCAGGCGAACAGCGCGACGGCGAACACGCCCAGCAGCAGCGCGGCGGTGCGCCCGGTCGGGCCGGCCGCGTCCAGCCCGCCCCTGCCGGCCAGCCAGGCGAGGGCCGCGCTGGCCAGCACGGTGGCGCCGGCCAGCTTGAAGAAGCCGGCGCGGACCACGCCCCACAGCGGCGCCAGCCACAGCAGCCCGAGCCCACCGAGCGCCGTCTCGTACAGCACCACGGTGACCACCCCGGCGGGACCGTGCACGCGAGCTCCACCCTCCACCGACGACGACCGTGCTGGCAGCCTAGCGCGCCACCGGTGACCCTGCCGGCAACTATCCCCAGCGGCGGAAGCCGCCCTCGGAGTCGATCACCTGGCCGGTGATCCAGCGGGCGTCGTCCGTGCACAGCCAGGCGACCAGCCGGGCGGCGTCGTCGGGCTCGCCCCAACGGCCGGCCGGGAAGCGCCGGGCGACCCGCCGCAGGGTGTCCGGGTCGGCCCAGCCGGTGTCGGTCGGGCCCGGGTTGACGGCGTTGACGGTGACGCCGCGGTCGGCGAGCGCCTCGGCCAGCGAGGCGGTGAGCTGGTGGATCGCGCCCTTGGAGGCGGCGTAGGCCAGCTCGTCCGGCATCGGCCCGAGGTGCTGCCCCGAGGTCAGCAGCACCACCCGTCCGCCCGGCCGGCCGTCGTGCTGGGCGGCGAACGCCTGCACCAGCAGCAGCGGGGCGCGGACGTTCACGGCCAGCATCGCGTCGATCTCGGCGGCGGTGAGCTGGCCGAGCCCGCCGGTGCCGCTGCGGGCGTGGTTGACCACCAGCACGTCCAGGTGGCCGTGGGCGGCGACCGCCGCGGCCACCACCCGGTCGGCGGCGCCGGGGTCCAGGAAGTCGGCCTCGACCCGGTCCACCCGCCCGGGCCCGGCCAGGCCGGCCAGCGCGGCGTCCACGGCCGGGCCCTCGCCCCACGGCTGCCGCCGGTCGTGCTCGCTCCAGCCCTGCAGGAACAGGCCGGCGCCGAGGCCGGCGAGGCGCCTGGCGACCGCGGCGCCGATGCCGCCGCCGCGGCTCACCCCGGTGACCAGGGCGACCCGCCCGGCCAGCGGGCCCGGCGCGGCCGCGCTCACGGCCGCAGGGCGGCCAGCACGGCGTCGTGGAGCAGGCCGTTGGAGCTGACCGCGCTGCCGCCGTCGGCGCGGGCGGCGCCGCCGAGGTCGGTGAAGCGGCCGCCGGCCTCCTCGACGATCACCTGCAGCGGCGCCAGGTCCCACAGCGAGACCTCCGGCTCGACGCCGACGTCGGCGGCGCCCTCGGCGACCAGCACGTGGCTCCAGAAGTCGCCGAAGCCGCGGGTGCGCCAGCAGCGCCTGGCCAGGCCGAGGAAGCGGTCGCCGAGGCCGCGGGCCTCCCAGCCCGACAGGCTGGAGTAGCTGAGCTGCGCGTCGGCCAGGTCGGCGACCTTGGAGACCCGCACGGCGCGGCCGTCGGCGAAGGCGCCCTCGCCGCGCGCGGCCCACCAGCGGCGGCCGAGGGCGGGGGCCGACACCACCCCGAGCGCGGGCACGCGGTCGCGTTCCAGGGCGATCAGGGTGGCGAACACCGGGATGCCGCGCACGTAGTTCTTGGTGCCGTCGATCGGGTCGAGGATCCAGCGGTCGGCGCGGTCCTCGCCGTCCCCGCCGAGCTCCTCCCCCACCACGCCGTGGCCGGGGCGGGCGGCGGCGAGGCGCTCGCGCAGCACCCGCTCCACCGTCCGGTCGGCCTCGGACACCGGCGTCATGTCCGGCTTGGTCTCCACCAGCAGGTCCTCGGCGCGGAACCGGGCCATGGTCAGCCGGTCGGCCTGGTCGGCCAGGTCCAGGGCGAGCGCGAGGTCGGACCGCATGGCCGGCAGCCTACCGTGCTCAGGCGGCGGCCAGCAGCGCGACCCCGACCAGGGCCAGGACGACGCCGGCGTTCTGGCCGCCGGAGAGGCGCTCGCACAGCACGAACCGTGCCAGCAGGACGGTGGCGACCGGGTACAGGGAGCCGAGCACGCCGACCACGCCGAGGTTGCCGTGGATGGCGGCGTAGGCGAACAGCAGGTTGGCGGTGGTGTCGGCGACGCCGACCAGCGCCACCGGCGCGAGCCACCGCCCGGGCCAGCGCGCCCGCCGCCAGTCCTGGCCGCGGCGGTCGGGGCGCCGCCGGGCGGCGGCGACGCCGAGCAGCAGCAGCAGGGAGGCGCCGCGCCCGCCGGCGACGACCCACAGCGGGGTCGCGCCCGGGACCTCGGTGCCGGCGTCGACCAGCACGTAGTAGAGGCCGAAGCCGAGCCCGGAGGCCAGCGCCATGGCCAGCACCAGGGCGGGGCGGCCGCCTGGGTGCTGGCCCGGGTGGCTGGTGCGGGAGACCAGCAGCACCCCGGCGATGGCGGCGGCGATGCCGGCGAGGGCGAGCGCGCTCGGCGCCCGCCCCTGGAGGAAGGCGGCGGCCACCGGCACGACCGCGCCGCAGGCCGAGACCGGCGCGACGATCGACATCGCCCCCTCGGCCAGGCCCCGGTAGAACAGCAGCAGGGCGGTGCCGCCGCCGAGCCCGGCGGCCAGGCCCAGCGCGACCGCGCGCGGGGCGGGCGCCACGCCCTGGGCCGCCAGCGCGACCGCCAGGACGACCGCGCCCGCGAGCTGGCTCCAGACCGCGACGGTGAGGGCGGGCAGCCGGCGCGACTGGACGCCGCCGAAGAAGTCGGCGGTCCCCCAGCACAGGCCGGATCCGAGGCCGAGCGGCACGCCGAGCGACAAGGGCGCCTCCTTGCTGGAACCAGGCTCCAGTTCAGTCCAATCCAGTCCAGTCCAGTGAACTGCGAGGACATTGCAGTGTACTGAAGGTTGGCGTGCTCGTCGACCGGATATCGGACCGGCCCCGGCGTCAGTCCTCCGACCGCTCCTTGCCGAAGTCCACCAGGGCGTCCACGGCGGCCTGGGCGAGGATTCGCACCCCGACGGCGATCGCCCGCTCGTCCACGTCGAACTGGGCGGCGTGCAGGTCCAGGTCGGTGCCGGGGATGCGCACGCCGAGGCGGGCCATCGCGCCGGGCACGTCCTCCAGGTACCAGGAGAAGTCCTCCCCGCCCATGCTCTGCTGGGCGGTGAAGACGGTCTCGTCGCCGATCGCGCGGCGGGCGGCGGTGGCCAGCAGCGCGGTGGCGCGCTCGTCGTTGACCACCGGCGGCGAGCCGCGCTCGTAGTCGAGGTGGTAGGTGACCTGGGGGAACGGGCCCATGGTCGCCTCCAGCACCCGCTCGACCAGCTTCTGGGCCTCCCCCCAGACGCTGCGGTCCAGCACCCGCAGGGTGCCCTTGGCCACCGCGGTGGTGGGGATGGCGTTGTGGACCGTGCCGGAGCTGATCGCCCCGAAGGTCAGGTTGAGGGCGACCCTCGGGTCGACCAGGCGCTCCAGCGTGGCCGGCAGGTCGGTCACCACCCGCGAGATCAGGTAGACCAGGTCGGCGGTCAGGTGCGGCCGGGCGGTGTGCCCGCCCGGGCCGGACAGGTGGACCTGCACCTTGTCGCTGGCGGCGGTGATCGCGCCGACCCGCACGCCGAGCCGGCCGACCTCCAGCTTGGGGTCGCAGTGCAGCGCGTAGATCACGTCCACCCCGTCCAGCATCCCGGCCGAGATGACCTCAAGGGAGCCGCCCGGGAGGGTCTCCTCGGCCGGCTGGAAGATCAGCCGCACCCGGCCGGGCAGCTGCTCGGCCTGGGCGGCCAGGGCGAGGCCGACCCCGAGCAGCACGGTGGTGTGGACGTCGTGGCCGCAGGCGTGGCAGACGCCCGGCACGGTCGAGCGGTAGGGGACGTCCTTCTCGTCCTGCAGCGGCAGCGCGTCGATGTCGGCGCGCAGCGCCACCACCGGACCGTCGGCGTTGCCGACGTCGCAGGTCAGCCCCGTGGCGATCGGCAGCAGCCGGGGGCGCAGCCCGACCGCCTCCAGGCGGCGGGCTACCAGCGCGGTGGTCTCCCGCTCGGCCCGGCCCAGCTCGGGGTGGGCGTGCAGGTGCCGGCGGAGGTGGACGAGCTCGGCGTTGTGGGTGGCGAGGAATGCAGACAGGTCCAGGATCACGGTATGGCCGGCTTTTGTGTGGGCGTGAGGCGGTCGGTTCGGAGCTCGTCGACCAGGGTGTCGACGACGTCGATGAGGGTCCCCCCCGAGGCGACCACCTCACGCTGGCGGATATAGCTCGGACCGCGCTCCATGATGGCGAGCGCGTGGCGGAGCTCCTCGCCGCAGTGGAGCCGCCTGGCGACCGGGCCCAGCTCGTCGACGAGCTCTTCGATCGCCGCGCGCAGTGGCTGCAGGCGGCCACTGTCGTCGAGGATGATCTGGGCGTCGAGGCCCCAGCGGGCCGCGCGCCACTTGTTCTCGCGGATGATCCAGCCCTTGGGGACCGGCAGCGTGTAGCCGCGGTCGATGAGCGTGTCGAACTGCTCGACCAGGCACTGGCTCATGGCCGCCACGGTCGCGATCTCGCCGAGGGTCGGCAGGCCGTCGCAGATGCGCAGCTCGACCGTGCCGAAGTTCGGGTGAGGCCGGATGTCCCACCAGACCTCGCGGATGGTGCGGATCGTCCGGGCGGCGATCAGCGTCCGCATGAGCTGCTCGAACTGATCCCAGCCGGACAGCTGGTCGGGGAGGCCGGCGGTCGGCAGCCCCTCGAACACCTTGGTGCGGGAGGAGGCCAGCCCGGTGTCGGCGCCCTTCCAGTAGGGGCTGGACGCCGACAGGCCCAGGAAGTGCGGGATGTAGGCGGTGAGGGCGTTGACGATGGCGATCGCCTTCTCCGCCGAGCGGACGCCGACGTGCACGTGGATGCCGAAGATCTGCAGCCGCCTGGCCATCCACCGCATGTCCTCGACCAGCTGGGCGTAGCGCGGGTCCGGGCTGACCTGCTGCTTGGTCCAGTCGGAGAACGGGTGGCTGCCCGAGCACAGCATCGCCAGGCCGCGCGCCTCCACCAGCGGCGCGAGCTCGCCGAGGGTGCCGGCCAGGTCCTGGCGCGCCTCCTCGGCGGTCGCGCAGATGCCGGTGATGATCTCGATGGTCGACTCGAGCAGCTCGTGCTCGGCCTTGGGGTGCTCGCCGTTGGGGTGGCCCCGGCCGAGCAGCGGCAGCAGCTCGGACGCCTCACCGCGCAGCTCGCGCGTTTCCTGGTCGACGAGCTCCAGCTCGACCTCGACGCCGAGGCTGGAACGTTCCGACGATCTGAAGTCGATCCGCACCGGGGGTTTCCCCTTTTTCTGCCGCCGTTGGCGGGATGATACC
>DASQWY010000235.1:0-6316 GCA_035640005.1 Actinomycetes bacterium | reverse complement strand
ACCAGCAGCACCTCGGTGGGCTGCAGGGCGTCCTTGATCGCCGCCGCCTGCGCCATCATCTCGGCGTCGACCGCCAGGCGCCCGGCGGTGTCGACCACCACCACGTCGCGGGCGGTCCGCTCGGCCTCCTCGCGGGAGCGGACCGCCACCGCGACCGGGTCGGCGCCGTCGCCGCCGCGTTCGGGGGCGAACACCGGCAGCCCGGCCTGGCGGCCGAGCACCTCCAGCTGGTCGACCGCGGCCGGCCGCTGCAGGTCGCAGGCGACCAGCAGCGGCTTGCGGCCCTTGGCCGCCAGCCAGCGACCCAGCTTGGCGGCGGCGGTGGTCTTGCCGGAGCCCTGCAGGCCGGCCATGAGCAGCACCGTCGGCGGGCGCGGCGACCACTCCAGCGGCACGGTCTGCTCGCCGAGGGTGACGATCAGCTCCTCGTGGACGATCTTGACGACCTGCTGGGCGGGGGTGAGGCTGCGGGTCACCTCCTCCCCCACGGCCCGCTCGCGGACCCTGCCCACGAAGTCCTTGACCACCTTGAAGTTCACGTCGGCTTCCAGCAGGGCCAGGCGGACCTCGCGGAGGGCGGCGTCGACCTGCGCCTCGGACAGCCGCCCGTGCCCGCGCAGCCTGGTGAAGACCTCCTGCAGGCGGTCGGCGAGGGCGTCGAACATGCGTCAAGCATAGCCTCTGCGCGGCCGCCTCTATCCTTGGGGTGGGGGGAAGGCCATGGGAGGCGCGCATGGAGTACACCCACCTGGGCCGGACCGGGCTGCTGGTCAGCCGGCTCTGCCTCGGCACGATGAACTTCGGGCCGGAGACGTCGGAGGAGGACTCGCACGCGATCATGGACCGCGCCCTGGAGCGCGGCCTCAACTTCTTCGACACCGCCAACGTCTACGGCTGGCGGAAGGGCGAAGGGGTCACCGAGCAGATCGTGGGCCGCTGGTTCGCCGGCGGCGGCCGCCGCGAGCGGGTCGTGCTGGCGACCAAGGTGTACGGCTCGATGGGCGACTGGCCCAACCAGAGCCGGCTGTCGGCCCTGCACATCCGGCAGGCGTGCGAGGCGTCGCTGCGGCGGCTGCAGACCGACCACATCGACCTGTACCAGATGCACCACGTCGACCGGGACGCCCCCTGGGACGAGGTCTGGCAGGCCATGGACGTGCTGGTGCAGCAGGGCAAGGTGCTGTACGTCGGCTCCTCCAACTTCGCCGGCTGGCAGGTCGCGCGGGCCAACGAGGCGGCCAGGGCGCGCCACTTCCTCGGCCTGGTCAGCGAGCAGTCGCTCTACAACCTGGCCGAGCGCACCGTGGAGCTGGAGGTGCTGCCCGCCTGCCAGGCCTACGGGCTGGGGGTGATCCCCTGGAGCCCGCTGGGCGGCGGCCTGCTCGGCGGCATCCTGCGCAAGGCCCGCGAGGGCCGCAGCGCCAGCGGCCAGGTGCTGGCGCGGCTGCAGGAGCACCGCCCGCAGGTCGAGGAGTACGAGGCGTTCTGCGACCAGCTGGCCGAGCAGCCCGCCGACGTGGCCCTCGCCTGGCTGCTGCGGCAGCCGGCGGTGACCGCGCCGATCATCGGGCCGCGCACCATGGAGCAGTTCGACGGCAGCCTGCGCGCGCTGGAGGTCGAGCTCGACGAGAAGGCGCTGGCGCGCCTCGACCAGGTCTGGCCCGGCCCCGGCGGGCCCGCGCCGGAGGCCTACGCCTGGTAGCCGGGGACCTCAGCCGCGGCCGCGGCCGCGGCCGGGCGCGGCGCCGGCAGGGCCGCGCAAGAGGCATCCGGCGCGTTGGGGACGGCTTGAACCGCCTTCCTGAACCCCGGTAGCATCCGCCGCCGAACGCCCGTCCGCGGGAAGGGAGGCGCCGTGGCGAGCGACTACCTGGCCCAGCCGGATGCGCCCGCTCCCGGCGTCCTGGTCGTCCACGACTGGTATGGGCTGCTGCCGCACGTCCAGGACCAGTGCGACCAGCTGGCCGAGGCCGGCTTCCTGGCGCTGGCCCCCGACCTGTACGACGGCGCCAGCACCACCGACCCCAGCGAGGCGGAGCGGCTGCTGGGCGCGCTGGACGCAACCCGGGCCAGGGAGCGGCTGGCCGCCGCGGCCGACCGGCTGCGGGAGCGGGCCGCCCCCGCGCGGGTCGGCGCGATCGGCTACTCGATGGGCGGCTCGCTGGCCCTGCTGCTGGCGGCCGCCGGCGGCCTGGACGCGGTGGTCGGCTACTACGCGGCGCTCGAGCAGGACGAGCTGGCCCCGATCGACTGCCCGGTGCTGCTGCAGCTGGCCGCGGTCGACGAGTGGGAGCCGCCCGACCAGCCCGAGCGGTTCGCCGCCTGGCTGCGCGACAAGGGCACGGTGGTGGAGGTCCGCACCTGGCCCGACACCGAGCATTCCTTCGCCAACGCCGACGTCGCCCTGTACGCCCCCGACCAGGCGGCGGAGGCCTGGTCGCTGACGCTGGAGTTCCTCCGCCGCCACCTGGTCCCGACCGTGGCCGCGTAGCCACACAGCAAAAATATTTGCATGGTGCACGCATCTATGGCAGGCTCGTGCGCGTGCCTCCAGCCACCGCGCCTTCCCCGACCACCACCGGGCAGCAGCTCGTCCTCGCGCTGCTGTCGGTCGCCCGCCGGCTGAAGACGCGGGAGGTCCACGGCCAGCTCGACCCGGCCTCGGTGTTCGTGCTGTCCAACGTCCAGGCCAAGGCCCCGCTGCGCGTGTCCGAGCTGGCCAGGTGCCTCGGGCTCGACTCCTCCACGGTGAGCAGGCACGTCAGGCACCTGGAGGACGGCGGCTACCTGGTCCGCGCCGGCGACCCCGCCGACCGCCGCGCCTCGCGGGTGCAGCTGACCGGCCGCGGCCGCGCCGTGCTGGACGAGGCGATGCGGGCGCGGGCGGCGATCGTCGATACGGCTACCGCGGACTGGCCGCCGGCGGACCGCGCCACGCTCACGACCCTGATGGCTCGGCTGGCCGAGCACCTCGACCGGCTGGCCGCGGAAACGGAGAGCTGATGACCACACCCGCTGGCGAAACCCCGCCCGTCGTCGCCGCGGCCGAGCCGGGCACCGGCGAGGGACCGCAGTACCTCACCCACCGGCAGATCATCATCGTGCTGTTCGGGGTCATGGCGGGCATGCTGCTGTTCGCCCTGGACCAGGGCATCGTCGGCACCGCCCTGCCGCGCATCGTCAGCGACCTCGGCGGGCTCGACCGGCTGTCGTGGGTGGTCACCGCCTACCTGCTGACCTCGACCGCGTCCACACCGCTGTGGGGCAAGATCTCCGACCTGTACGGGCGGCGGCTGATCTTCCAGGTCGCCATCGTCCTGTTCCTGCTCGGCTCGGCGCTGTCCGGGCTCAGCCAGAACATGACCCAGCTGATCGGCTTCCGCGCCCTGCAGGGGGCCGGCGGCGGCGGCCTGTTCGCGATCGCGCTCAGCATCATCGGCGACGTCATCCCGCCCCGGGAGCGCGGCCGCTACCAGGGCTACTTCGGGGCGGTGTTCGGCGTCTCCAGCGTGGCCGGGCCGCTACTGGGCGGCTGGCTGACCGACGGGCCCGGCTGGCGCTGGATCTTCTACATCAACCTGCCGGTCGGCGCGGCCGCGCTGGTGGTCACCTCGCTGGTGCTGCGGATGCCGGTGGTGCGGCGCGAGCACCGCATCGACTACCTGGGGGCGGCCACGATCGTGGCGGCCGTGTCCTGCCTGCTGCTGTACCTGGACTGGCGCGGCAACGACTACGGCTGGACCGAGACCGGCGCGCTGCTGCTGCTGGCCGGCTTCGTGCTGCTGGCGGCGGCGTTCGTGCTGGTCGAGCTGCGCGCCACCGAGCCGATCATCCCGATGCGGCTGTTCCGCAACCGGGTGTTCGGCGTCGGCAACGCCTTCGGCTTCCTGTCCGGGGTGGCGCTGTTCGGCGCGATCATCTTCCTGCCGATCTACCTGCAGGCGGTGAAGGGCTTCTCGCCGACCAGGTCGGGCCTTGCCCTGCTGCCCGCGATCGTCGGCATCTTCTCCACCTCGATCACCTCCGGCCAGATCATGAGCAGGACCGGCCGCTACCGGATCTTCCCGATCGTCGGCTCGGTGGTGATGGTGGTCTCGCTGCTGCTGCTGGCGCGGCTGCGGGTGGACTCGTCGTTCTGGGTGGTCGCGCTGGACGAGTACCTGTTCGGCGCGGGGCTGGGGTTCAGCCTGCAGACGATCGTCACCGCCATCCAGAACGCGGTCGACTTCCGCGACCTCGGCGCCGCCACCAGCTCGGTCACCTTCTTCCGGCAGATGGGTGGCGCCATCGGCGCGGCCGTGTTCGGCGCGGTGCTGTCCAGCCGGCTCACCCACTACCTGACCGAGGCGCTGGCCGGGGCGGGCATCCGGCCGGGCGGAGCGGCACGCGTGAACGCCAACGACGTGCAGGCGATCCAGCGGCTCTCCGGACCGGTCAGGGACGCCGTGCTCGGCTCCTTCACCAAGGCCCTGAACGACGTCTTCCTGTTCGGCGTGCCGTTCCTGGCGGTCGCGTTCCTGGTGGCGCTGTTCCTGACCGAGGTGCCGCTGCGCACCAGGGCGGCGCCCGGGCCCGGCGGGCCGAGCCCGGACGGCGAGGTCCCCGCGGAGACCTTCCCCGGCGGCTGACGCCGCCGCCCGCTCAGGCGGTGACCGTCAGCGTGTGGTGGCCGGCGCTGGTCGCCACCGTCACCTCGACGCCGCGGTTGGTCTCCACCACCCGGTAGTTGTGCACCGCGCCCCCGTCGAGCACCACCGACGCCGGCCGCGCCCCGTGCGGCAGGGTGTGGCCGATGACCACCGAGCCGGCGCCAACGCCCCCGCTGACGTCGATCTCGGTGCGGTAGGCGTCGCCGTCGTGCGTGGCCAGCACGTCGGCCGACCCGCCGCCGAGCCGGATGTGCCGCCCGCGCACGGTGGTCTGGCCCTGCGGCACCTGCGGGAGGAACTCGACCAGGCCGTGGCCGAGGTCGGGCCGCACGCCCAGCCACTGGTGCACCACCGCCCAGGCGGTGCCGTAGTTGCCCCACGCCTGCATGAACATCGAGCGGCAGGTCCAGCAGCGGTCGATGTTGGGCCCCTGGTCGGGCGAGGGGAAGATCTCCGGCATCGCCCCGGGCTGCTCGTCGGGGGTGCCGCCGGTGGCGGGCTCGCCGAACATCGTCTCGGCCAGCGCGTGGGTGTAGCGCCCCTGCTGGTCCGGGCCGAGGCGGCCGTAGTTGCCCTCGCCGACCGACTGGATCGAGGTCGTCAGGCCGAAGATGACCTTCTCGCCCTTGCCCTCGGGCCCGCCGCCGCAGCCGGTGTGGAACAGGCCGGGGTTGAGCGGGTGCTCACCGCTGTAGCAGGGGTCCTCGCGGCCGGCCAGCGCGGTGTCGCCGTGGTCGAAGGGGGCCAGGCCGGGGACGGTCTGGCCGGCGACGCGCAGCTCAGCCTCCATCGGCGTCTGCCCGATCCAGTGCTTCTGGAACGACTGCACGTTGCCGGGGTCGACCAGGGAGTCGGCGTACTGCTGCGCGGCCTGGAACCACCAGGTGCCGTCGAAGCGCTGCCGCAGCTTGTTGGCGAGGCCGGTGGCCCACCCGTAGGTGGCGCCATCCTGCTTGGAGCGGGCCATGTCGGCCAGGTCGTACAGGCCGCGGATGAAGTAGACGGCGTTGTCCAGCTTCTCGGGGCCCATGCCGGTGCGCTCGACGTTGCCGAGCCCCTCGGGCCAGCCGTCGTGGTCGGCGTCCAGGGTGCGCTCCACGTAGCGCAGGTTGCGGACGGCGAAGCCGTACAGGTCGTCGCGGAAGCGGTCGTCGCCGGTCCAGCGCCACACCAGCGCCAGCGCGCTGGGGAACTTGACGGTCTCGTCGGTGTTGAAGTCGTAGGCGACGCTGCCGTCCGGGTTGGTGTGGCGCGAGTCGTGCCCGAACCAGATGGAGCCGTCGGCCACCGACTCGTGCACCACCACCCCCGATCCCTCGTTGAGGATCTCGGAGATGTCGCGCAGGGCGCGCAGGTGGTCCTTGATGGCCTCGAACTGGCCGACCGACACGGCCGCGAACGCGGTGTACTCACCGTCGGTGCCGAAGATCCACGGGTAGTCGGGGAAGCCGGCGCCGATCCAGGTCGCCTCGGGCACGGTGCCGAGCGGCGGCGGGAACTGCTTGCCCTGGTTGGTCCAGCGGATCTGCAGGTTCCGCGCGCTCAGGGTGAGGTCGGCGAGGTTCTGCTTGCCCCAGTCGACCGCCTGCTGCACCAGCGGGTCCCCGGGCAGCGACAGGCTGGTCATCCGCGCCAGGCGCTGGCGGGAGACGACCTTGGCGGCCAGC
>DASQWY010000234.1:0-4022 GCA_035640005.1 Actinomycetes bacterium | reverse complement strand
CGAAAGGACGTCCGCGACGCCGTCCAGGCGGCCCGCGCGGCCCTGCCCGGCTGGAGCGGGGCCACCGCCTACAACCGCGGCCAGATCCTGTACCGGGTGGCCGAGATGCTGGAGGGCCGCCGCGAGCAGTTCGCCGAGGAGGTCGCCCGGGCCGAGGGGCTGACCCGGCGGGCCGCGGCCGAGACGGTCGACAGGGCGGTCGACCGCTGGGTCTGGTACGCCGGCTGGGCGGACAAGCTCGCCCAGGTGTTCGGGGCGGCCAACCCGGTCGCCGGGCCCTACTTCAACTTCTCGGTGCCCGAGCCGACCGGCGTGGTCGGGGTGGTCGCCCCGGCCGCCTCGTCGCTGCTCGGGCTGGTGTCGCGGCTGGCCCCGGTGATCGTGTCCGGCAACACCGCCGTGGTGGTCGCCTCCGAGACCCGGCCCCTGCCCGCCATCACCCTGGCCGAGGTCCTGGCCACCAGCGACCTCCCCGGCGGGGTGGTCAACCTGCTCACCGGCTGGACCGCGGAGCTGATCGGGCCGCTGGCCGGCCACATGGACGTCGACGCCCTCGACCTGGCCGGCCTCGACCTGGCCCTGTACCGCGACGCCGAGCTGGCCGCCGCCGAGAACGTCAAGCGGGTCCAGGCACCCTTGAAGCTGTCGGCCCGCGACTGGCTGTCGGACGCCAAGGGCCAGGACCTCTACTGGATCGCCGCGTTCCTGGAGACCAAGACCGTCTGGCACCCGGTCGGGGTCTGAGCCGCCACGACGAGACGGCCAGGCGTCGCATGGGGCATGATCCGGTCACATGACCGGCCGCCCCGGCCGGCCAGGACCGAGGAGATCCAGATGGCCCGCCGCACCCTGCTGCTGCTCGCCGCGCTCGCCGCGACGCTGCTGGTGGTCACCGCCGCGCCGGCCGGCGCGGTGCCGCCGTTCGGACCGGTCGTGACGGTCGCCCCGGCCCCGGCCGGCTGCACGATCGCCACCGTCACCGGCGACGCGACCGTCGGCGACGGGGTGATCCGCGGCTTCTTCAACTTCACCGGCAGCGGCTGCGACGCCAACCGGATCTGGTGGGTCGGCGGCTCCGGCAGCAGCTGGAAGGCCGAGCGCACCCCCTACCTCGGGCGGGTCCTGGCCAGCGACCAGAGCTCCGGCGCGTTCGTGCTGTACGCCGCCAGCGGCGGGATCTTCCTCGGCGAGCGCACCTTCGGCAGCGGGGCCTACCTGCTGCCGGCGCGGCAGCTGTCGTCGACCGCGCCCGGCGCGGTCGCGCCGCAGGGCGCCCTGCTGGCCGGTGGGCACAACACCTGGTGGGCGGTCTGGAGCGAGCAGGTTGGCCCGGGCGGCGAGTTCGCCCAGACCGAGCTGTTCCAGGCCAAGACCTACGGCGGCGCGCTGACCCGCACCCGGGTCACCTTCAACCCCGACAACGACCACCAGCCGGCGCTGGCGTTCCGGCCGGGCGGCGGCGGGGAGCTGGCGTTCGTCCGCGACAACGGCTTCGGCGACGAGCCGACCCACAGCTACCTGCGCCTGGCGACCGCCCCGGGCACGAGCGGCACCTGGACCGGCCACCAGCTCGCCACCGTCGGCATCAACACCGACCCGAGCATCGACACCACCCCCAGCACCCTCGGCCACACCTACGTGGCATGGCTGCGGAACGGCCAGGTGTTCGAGACCGACGACCGCTCCGGCGGCTTCCAGGCCAGGGCGTTCGTCGCCCAGGGGCGGTCGACCGACGTCAACGTCGCCGGCGGCAGGACCCGCGTGGTCTGGTCCGAGCAGGGCGACGGCACGGTCCTGGCCGAGCGGCTCGGCGGCGGCGGCTGGACCAAGGGAACGGTCTACCCGGCGGCGAGCCGGCTGCGCCCGATCGTGCTCGGAACGACCGTGCTGATGGCCAGCGCCCGGCGGATCTACGCGCGCAGCGAGCGCCTGTAGCCCGTCCGGGCGGCGAAAATCGTCTGGATCGACTCCGGTAGCATTGGAGGCTCACCCGCCCGCGAAGCCGTCGCGGGCGGCGCACAGGGAGGCTCCATGCCCAGCGACCCGATGGACACGATCGTCAACCTGGCCAAGCGGCGGGGGTTCGTCTTCCAGTCGAGCGAGATCTACGGGGGGCTCCGCTCGAGCTACGACTACGGTCCGCTCGGGGTCGAGCTGAAGAACAACATCAAGCGCGCCTGGTGGCGCTCCACGGTGCAGCTGCGCGAGGACGTCATCGGCCAGGACGCCGCCATCCTGATGCACCCGCGGGTGTGGGAAGCCTCCGGCCACCTGGAGTCGTTCACCGACCCGCTGGTGGAGTGCACCAACTGCCACCAGCGCTACCGCGAGGACCACCTGCTGGAGGCGTTCGAGGCAAGGCACGGCCGGCCGCCGCAGGCCGGCGAGCTGACCTGCCCGAACTGTGGCAAGGGGCCGTTCACCGACCCCCGCAACTTCAACCTGATGTTCAAGACGTTCATGGGGCCGGTCGAGGACGCCTCGGCGGTGGTGTGGCTGCGGCCGGAGACCGCCCAGGGCATCTTCGTCGACTTCCCGGTCATGCAGACGACCAGCCGCAAGAAGATCCCGTTCGGGATCGCCCAGATCGGCAAGGCCTTCCGCAACGAGATCACCCCCGGCAACTTCATCTTCCGGACCCGCGAGTTCGAGCAGATGGAGCTGGAGTTCTTCGTGGAACCGGGCAAGGACGCCGACTGGCACGACTACTGGATCGAGGAGCGGCGCCGCTGGTACCTGGACCTCGGCCTGCGCAAGGAGAACGTGCGCGTGCGCGAGCACGGCCCCCAGGAGCTCGCCCACTACGCCAAGCGGGCGGTCGACATCGAGTACCGCTTCCCGTTCGGCTGGTCGGAGCTGGAGGGCATCGCCAACCGCACCGACTTCGACCTCACCCAGCACCAGCGTTTCTCCGGGCAGGACCTCGCCTACCACGACCAGGAGTCCGACACCCGCTACATCCCCTACGTGGTGGAGCCGTCGGCCGGGGCCGACCGCTCGGCGCTGGCGTTCCTGGTCGACGCCTACCGCGAGGAGGAGGCGCCGACCGCCTCCGGCGGCACCGAGAAGCGCACCGTGCTGCGGTTCGACCCGCGCCTGGCGCCGATCAAGGTGGCCGTGCTGCCGCTGTCGCGCAACGAGCGGCTGGTCCCGATGGCCCGCGAGGTGGCCGCGCCGCTGCGCGAGCGCTGGATGATCGACTACGACGACGCCCGCTCGATCGGCCGCCGCTACCGGCGCCAGGACGAGGTCGGCACGCCGTTCTGCGTCACCGTCGACTTCGACTCGCTGGAGGACCGGGCGGTGACCGTGCGCGACCGCGACACCATGACCCAGGACCGCGTCGGCGTCGACCGACTGGTGGAGTACCTGGAAGCGCGCCTGCCGCGGCAGTAGGCCAGGCGCGCCGTGCCCCCCTCCCGCCTGCCGCTGGTGGTCGCCGCCGGCCCCCGGCCGGCCGCCGGCGCCGCCGCGGTCGACCCGCTGGACCTGGCGCTGGTCCGCGGCGAGGCGGTGTTCGAGACCATGCGGGTCTACGCCGGCCGGCCGTTCCGGCTGGAGGCGCACCTGCGGCGGCTGGCCGCCTCGGCCGCCGCCCTCGACCTGGCGATACCGGACGGGCTGGCCGAGCTGGCCGCCGAGGCGGTCGCCGCCGCCGGCGGCGAGGACGCCTCCCTGCGGCTGGTCTGCACCCGCGGGGTCGAGGGGTCGGGCGCGCCGGCCGCGTTCGCGATCTGCGAGCCGCTGCCGGCCGCCTTGGAGCGGGAGCGCCGCCGCGGCCTCAAGGTGGTGCTGCTCACCCTCGCCAGCGACCCGCTGCTGCGGGCTGCCTCGCCGTGGCTGCTGCCAGGGGTGAAGAGCACCAGCTACGCGGTGAACATGGCCGCCCAGCGCACCGCCCGCGCCCGCGGCGCCGACGACGCGGTGTTCACCGGCCTCGGCGGTGAGCTGTTGGAGGCGCCGACCGCCAGCCTCTGGTGGCGGGTCGGGGAGGTGCTGCATACGCCCGCGCTGGACCTCGG
>DASQWY010000233.1:0-5657 GCA_035640005.1 Actinomycetes bacterium | reverse complement strand
GCCACCCCGGGCACCGCCGGCCAGCCGGTCGCCCGCCTGGGCTCGGCCCCGCTGCTGGCCCGCACCCCCGCCCAGTTCGACGCCGACCTGCGCACGCTGCGGGGCCGGGTCGTGGTGGTCAACTTCTGGGCCAGCTGGTGCCTGCCGTGCCGGGCCGAGATGCCGACCCTCGAGCAGGTCAGCCGCTCCTACGCCGGCAAGCCGGTGACCTTCGTCGGGGTGGACGCCTCCGACGCCCGCCGCGACGCCGCGGCCTTCCTGACCAAGGCCGGCGTGACCTACCCGACCGTGTACGACAAGAACGGCCTGCTCGGCGGCGTGGCGGCGCACTGGGCGGTCACCGCCCTGCCGCAGACCTGGTTCGTGGACCGCGACGGCGGCCGCGCCACCCGCATCCCGCGCCCCGTCACCGCCGCCGAGTTGCGGCAGCACATAGACCAGCTGCTCGCGGGCTCGTAGCCTGGATATCCGCTTGCCCGGCGACGGGCGTAGGATGACACAACGTCCACGTCCTGCGCCCCCCAGCATGGAGGTGACGTTGCGGAGGTTCCTGCGAGGTCTTGGCTGGACCTTCATTGGTCTGGGCGCCTTCGTGCTCTACTTCCTGGTCTACCAGCTGGTCGGCACCAACGTCTCGACCAGCAGGGACCAGGCCGCCCTCCGCAACCAGTTGGAGCGTGAGTGGGCCGGGACCAAGCCGTCCTCCAGCGGCCGCGGCGGCCCGCAGCGGCCGACCCCGCGACGCGTCCCCATCGGCCAGGGGCTGGCCATCATCGACATCCCCAAGATCCAGGTCAAGGACGTGATCGTCGAGGGCGTCGGCCGCGACGACCTGCGCAAGGGCCCGGGCCACGTGCCGACGACTGTGCTGCCCGGCCAGCCCGGTACCTTCGGGGTGTCCGGGCACCGCACCACCTACGGTGCGCCCTTCTACCGACTCAACGAGCTGGCGAAAGGGGATACGATCTCGATCGTGACCCGCGACGCCGTCTACACCTATGCCGTCACCCACTCGACGGTGGTGCAGCCGTCGGACGTCCAGGTGCTCGCCAACGTGAAGGGCCCGGACGGCAAGCTCAAGACGACGATCACGCTCACCACCTGCAACCCGCGCTACTCGGCCCGCCAGCGGCTGGTGGTCTTCGGCGACTTGAAGTTCACCTCCGCCAACACCGGCAAGGTGGCCGCGTGAGCTGGCGGCAATCCGGCCGCCGCGCCCGCCACGACGGGCGGCGGGGCCGCCACGACGAGGACCCGCAGCTGGAGCACACCGCCTGGCTGGCCGAGCTGGAGCAGGCCGGCGACGACGAGGTCGACGAGGAGTGGGCGCGGACCCTGCGCGGGCGCCGGCGCCAGCCGGGCGCCGGCGAACCGCCGCCCCCGCCCCTGGCGGCGGCGCCCGACCCCCCGCCCCCCCGGGCCGCCCCGCCGGCGCCGGACTTCTCCATGCTCGGCATGGAGACCGACCCGCCGCGGGGCCCGGCCGAGTGGGACGTCGACTGGGGCACCCAGGACCCGATGGCCAGGCCCACCTCCGAGCCCGAGCCGGAGTGGCAGAGCTGGGGCCTTGACGCCGACGGTCCGCTGGCCTGGCGGGCCGGGCAGCAGGCGGGCGGCTCGCCCGACCCGCCGCCGGTCGACCGGCCGGCCGGCGACCACGCGGCCCACCCGGGGGTGGACCCGGGGCTGCCGTGGGCGCCCGGCAGCGCCGGCATGGTCCCCGGCTCCTCGACGGACCTCAGCGGCTGGCCGTTCGAGGAGACCAGCCACGGCTGGGAGCCGAGCGACCGCTCCTGGATCTGGCCGGCGGAAGAGCTGCCGTCGACCACCGGGAGCTGGGAGCCGGAGCCGTCCGGCTGGCTGGACCAGCCCGCGGCGGCCGATCCCGGCCCGGCGCCGTGGGACGAGCCGGCCCCCTCCTGGGACGCGACCCCGCCGCCCGATCCTCCGGCGGTGCCGGCCGCCGAGCCGTCGTGGATGGCCGAGCCGGAGCCGCCGCCCGCCCGCCCGGCGGCGCCGGTCGACCCGCTCCCCCCGCCGGGGGCGGCGAGCCCGTGGGCGGCCGAGCCGGTCGTCCCCACAGGGCCGCCGGCGGCGGCCGCGGGGAACCTGGCGGCCGCGTCCTGGCCGGATCAACCGGAGCCCATGGACATGGCCGACCCGCCCAGGGCTGGCGACGGACGGCGGGTGCGCTACCCGGAGGAGCGCCGGCGCTCCTGGCCCCGCATCGTCGCCATCATCAGCTGGATCGTGCTGCTGATGGTGGTCTGCTGGTTCTACGTGTTCCCCTGGCTGGAGCGGGTGCTGCCCGAGAACTTCTGACCGCGCCCCGGCGGCGATTGTCGAAACGGCGGGGGACAACGGATACTGCCCGGCGGGGGGCCGGGAGGAATGGGCACGCCGCGGCGTGCGGGACGAACGAGGTGGGACCACCATGGCCGACGTGACGACGCCCTGGCTCGACAGCTACCCGCCGGGCGTCCCCGAGCACGTCGAGGTCCCGCAGGCCAACCTGGCCAGCCTGCTGGCCGACGCCGCCCGCGACTTCCCCCACGCGCCCGCCCTCCACTTCCAGGGCCGCACCACCTCCTACGCGCAGCTGGCCGACCAGGCCTGGCGCTTCGCCGGCGCGCTCGCCGGGCTGGACGTCGGCAAGGGCACCCGGGTCGGGCTGATCCTGCCGAACAGCCCGCAGGCGGTCATCGGCCTGTTCGGGGCGCTCCGCCTGGGCGCCACCGTGGTGCAGAACAACCCCCTGTACACCGAGCGGGAGCTCGGCCACCAGCTCGCCGACTCCGGCGTCGAGGTGCTGATCTGCGTGGACCTGGTCTACGACCGGGTCAGGGCGATCAGGGAGCGGACCGGCATCCGCGAGGTGATCGTCACCTCCATGCTGGACGAGCTGCCGCCGGTGCGGCGGGCGCTGGCCCCGTACACCCGGAAGGGCAAACAGGCCAGCGCCAGCATTGGCAAGGACGAGCCGGTCCGGCGCTGGCGCGAGGTGCTGTCGGCCGGCACGGCCAAGGCGCCGGAGGCGGCCGTCGACCCCGCCGGCGACCTGGCGCTGCTGCAGTACACCGGCGGGACCACCGGCGTCTCCAAGGGCGTGATGCTGACCCACCGCAACCTGCTCGCCAACGTCGAGCAGGTGCGCGCCTGGTTCCCCGACGCCGACCCGGGCCGCGAGGTGATGATGGCCGCGCTGCCCTTCTTCCATGTGTACGGGCTCACCGTCTGCCTGCTGCTGGGCGTCCGCATCGGCGCCGCGCTGGTGCTCATGCCCCGCTTCGACCTGGACGCGGTGCTGGCCGCCATCGACCGCCACCGGCCGACCCTGTTCCCCGGCGTGCCCACCATGTACGTGGCCATCAACAACGCGGTCGAGAAGGGTGGCCACGACCTGTCCAGCATCAAGGCGTGCCTGTCGGGCGCGGCGCCGCTGCCGATGGAGGTCGCCGAGCGCTTCGAGCGCTTCTCGGGCGGCCGGCTGGTGGAGGGCTACGGCCTGTCGGAGTGCTCGCCGGTGGCCCTGGCCAATCCGATCTACGGCAAGCGCAAGGCCGGCACCATCGGCATGCCCCTGCCCGACACGATCGCCAGGGTGGTCGACGCCGCCGACCCCGGCAAGGCGCTGCCGAGCGGGCAGGCCGGCGAGCTGGCGCTGTCCGGGCCGCAGGTGATGAAGGGCTACTGGAACCGGCCGGAGGAGACCGCGCAGGTGCTGCGGGACGGCTGGCTGCTCACCGGGGACATGGCGGTCATGGACGACGAGGGCTACTTCGCCATCGTCGACCGTAAGAAGGACCTGATCATCGCCGGCGGCTACAACATCTACCCGCGCGAGGTCGAGGAGGTGCTGTACGAGCACCCGGCCGTGCTGGAGGCGGCCGTCGCCGGCATCGCCGACACCTACCGCGGCGAGGTGGTCAAGGCCTACGTCGTGCTCCGGCCCGGCCGGCAGGCCACCGTCGAGGAGCTGCGCGACTTCGCCAAGTCGCGGCTGGCCGCCTACAAGGTCCCCCGGGTGGTCGAGTTCCGCGACGACCTGCCCAAGACGCTGATCGGCAAGGTGCTCAGGCGCGCCCTGGTCGAGGAGGAGCAGGCCCGCAAGGAGGCGAGCGGCGCGTGAGCCGCCCGCCGCGGATCCTGGTGGTCGACAACTACGACTCGTTCGTGTTCAACCTGGTCCAGTACCTCGGCGAGCTCGGCGCCGAGACGGTGGTGTGGCGCAACGACGCCGGCACCGTGGCCGACGTGCGTGCGCTCGCCCCGGACGGGGTGCTGGTATCCCCCGGCCCCGGCCACCCGCGGGACGCACGCCTGTCGGTGGACCTGGTCCGCGAGCTCGGCCCGAGCCTGCCGGTCCTCGGCGTCTGCCTCGGCCACCAGGTCATCGGCTACGTCTACGGCGGCCGCATCGGGCCGGCCCCCGAGCTGGTCCACGGCAAGACCTCCGAGGTCCTCCACGAGGGCGCCGGGGTGCTCGCCGGGCTGCCGGCGCCGTTCGCCGCCACCCGCTACCACTCGCTGGTGGTGGAGCGGGACGGGCTGCCCGGCGAGCTGGAGGTCACCGGCGTCACCCGCGACGGCCTGGTGATGGCGCTGCGCCACCGGCACCACCCGGTCGAGGGGGTCCAGTTCCACCCGGAGTCGGTGCTGACCGAGCACGGCCACCGCCTGCTCGGCAACTGGCTCGCCGCGCTCGGCGCCGCCCGCCCCGCCGCCTGAGCCCGCCCGCCCGGCGCCCGTCAGGGGAGGGTCGGGGTGGTCACGGTGGCCTGGATGCTCGTGCTGGTCGTCGCCTTGGTGGTGGTCGTGGGCTTCTCGGTGGTGGTCGGCTTCTCGGTCGTGGTCGGCGCCTCGGTGGTGGTCGGCGCCTCGGTGGTGGTGGTCGGCGCCAGGGTCGTGGTCGGGGCGGCCGTGGTGCCGGTCGTCCCGGCGCCCCCGGCGACCAGCCGGGTGACCGCGTAGGCGAGGCCCCCGACCAGCAGCAGCACCAGCAGGCTCACCACCAGCCAGCCGACCGACATGCGGCGCGGCTCGGCGGCCGGCGCGCCATAGCCGGTGGCCCCGGCGCCGGTCATGCCGCCGAGCACCGCGGTCTGGCCGGCCGCCTCACGGGGGATCGCCTGGGTGGTGGCCGCCTCCATCAGCGGGGCCGCCTGCACCCGCTCGCCGCTGCGCAGCCGCTCCAGGTCCTGGCGCATCTCGGCGGCGGTCTGGTAGCGGTCCTCCGGCAGCTTGGCCATCGCCTTCAGGCACACCGCCTCCAGGGCGGGCGGCACGTCCGGGTTGAGCATCCGCGGTGGGGTGGGGTCCTCGCGCACGTGCCGGTAGGCGATCGCCACCGGCGTGGCCCCGGTGAACGGCACCGTCCCGGTCAGCATCTCGTACAGGCAACACCCCAGCGAGTACAGGTCCGACCGGAAGTCCACCACCTGCCCCTGCGCCTGCTCCGGCGAGATGTACTGCGCGGTCCCCACCACCGCCGCGGTCTGGGTGATCGTCTCCGAGGAGGTGGCCCGGGCGATGCCGAAGTCCATCACCTTGACGACCCCCTGCGGGGTCAGCATCACGTTGCCGGGCTTGACGTCGCGGTGGATCAGCCCGCGGGCGTGCGCGGCGGCCAGCGCACTGCAGACGTCGGCGCCGACCTC
>DASQWY010000232.1:0-3277 GCA_035640005.1 Actinomycetes bacterium | reverse complement strand
GGTCCGCTCGGCCATCTCCGACGAGCAGGCCGCCGCCATGCTGCGCGAGTTCATCACCACCGAGATCTTCGGGCTGCTGGTCAGGGAGCTGGACTCCCCGGACGCGATGCTGCGGGTGAACCTGGTCGCCTCGCAGATCGTCGGCCTGATCATCGCCCGCTACATCGTGCGGCTGGAGCCGCTGGCCTCCGCGCCGGCCGAGGTGGTGGCCGCCGCCGTCGGCCCCACCATGCAGCGCTACCTGACCGGGAAGCTCAGCTAGGGTCCGCGACCGGCGGGAAGCTGCCGGTGGCGGTCTCGGCGACCACCAGCTGCGCGGCCGACTCCGACGGCGGCTGGTGGGCGCCGAGGGCCGCCAGGGCCGCCTGGTCGCCGACGTCCTGGCCGGCCCGCTCCGACAGCAGCCAGCGGACCTCCAGCAGGTCGCAGTAGGCCTGGATCGGGTCGGCCTCCGGCCCCACCGCGGCCGCCGCCCGGGCCATGCCGGGCCGCAGCACCTCGTTGAGCCAGCGGTAGCCGACCGCCACCTCGTCGACCGACTGCGCGGGCGCCGCCTGCTCCAGCCGGCCCTGGTAGGCGCGCAGGTCGTTGAGCAGGATGGTGGCCTGCCCCTCGCCGACCTCCAGGCCGGTGAGCCGCTGGAGCTCGGCGGCGTGGAAGCGGCGGTTGGCGACCGCCACCTTGAGGCGCAGGCGGCTGCGGTCGGCGCCGGTCGGCTCCAGCGCCAGCTCGTCCACGGCGAAGCCGAGCTCGTTCAGCCGGCGCACCCGCGCCTCGACCTTGTAGCGCTCCTGGAGCCCGAAGGTCTCCTCGTGGGTCAGCTCGTCCCACAGGCGGTGGTAGCGCTCGCGGACGCTCTCGGCGGCGGCCAGGTCCTGCTCCACGTGCTCGCCGCCCTCGCCGAGCTCGAAGGCCAGGTCGACCAGGTCGCCGGCGACGTTCTCGACCATGATGCCGAGGTCCAGGGCGCGCTGGCCGTCGGTCAGGGAGGGGTGGACCTCGCTGGTCTCGGCGTCGACCAGGAACGCCTGCAGCGCCTGCCCGTCGCGGCTGAACAGGGTGTTGGCCAGCGAGCAGTCGCCCCAGTACACCCCGGCGCGGTGCAGGTCGACCAGCAGGCTGGCCATCGCGTCCAGCAGCCGCTCGCGGTGCTTGCCGAGGGCGCGGGGCAGCCGCGAGAACAGCCGCCGGTACTGCCAGGAGTGCTCCAGGTACTCGGTGACCAGGATGGAGTTGCCGCTGTCCGGCTGCTCGACCAGGCCGGTCGGGCGGACCGATGGAAGCTCGCGCAGCTCCAGGTCGCGCAGCACCCGGTACTCCTTGGCGGCCACCCGGGTCGGCAGCTCCTTGAGCGCGTACAGCACGCTGTCGGCCTGCACGAAGCGGACCAGGTGGCGGCTGGGGCCGACGTGCAGCGTGCGGAAGTCGGCCGCGTCCTCGGCCCAGTCGCCGAGCGGCTCCAGCCAGGGCAGGGCGATCAGCCCGGGCGCGGCGGACCGCAGGCGGATGGAGACCTGGGAGGCTGGCATGCGGTCATGGTAGCCGCCGGCGTCAGCCGTCAGCCGCCGGCGCGGTAGGCGCGGCCCTTCCAGGTGACCGTGCGGCGGCCGCGGCGGCGGCGCACGCTGTCCAGGTACACCGCCAGCAGCACCGCGTCGGCCAGCGGGTAGGCGAGCGCCCAGCGCAGCTCGGCACGGGCGACCCGCCGCCCGCCGGCCCGCACCAGCAGCTGCAGCAGCCCGCCCGCCAGCGCCACCCGCCGCGCCGCCCGGCCGGGCCTGGCGGCCAGCGCCACCCAGGGGGCCGCCCCGGCCAGCGCCCGGCCGGCCTGGCGGGCGACCGGCCCGGCCCCGCTCCCCCACACCTCGGCCAGGTTCCTGGCCAGCCCGGCCCGCAGGTCGGCGGGCCGCCGGTACATGCGCACCGCGGCCAGCTCGGGGGCCAGCCGCACCGCCAGCGGATGGCCGGCCGCCTTCAGCCGCCGCGCCAGGGCGACGTCCTCCACCAGCGAGCCGGCCACCGCGGCGAAGCCGCCGGCCGCCTCGTAGGCGTCGCGCCGCACCAGCAGGCACTGCCCGGACAGGAACGCGTCGGGGCGGGCCGGGTCGGCGAGCGCGTCCAGGTCCAGGCGCTCGGCCACCTGCAGGCCGAGGTCGGGCAGCAGCAGCGCCTCCCACCAGGCGCCGGCGAGCTGGCGGGCCAGCGGGCTGGCGGCGGCCGCGCCGGCGCCGAGCGCGGCCGCCTGCAGCCGCGACAGCGCCTGCGGGGCCAGGCGCACGTCGGCGTCGACGAACGCCAGCCACGGTGCCGCCCGCGCCCGCGCCGCCCCGTGGGCGCAGGCGGCCGCCTTGCCGGCGGCGCCGGCGGGCGGCTCGGGGGCGGCCACCACCCGCGCGCCGGCCGCGCGGGCCTCCGCGGCGGTGGCGTCGGCGGAGCCGTCGTCGACCACCAGCACCTCGGCGAGGCTGGCGTCCTGGGCGAAGATCGCCGCCAGGCAGCCGCCGAGCAGGCCGGCCTCGTCGCGGGCGGGCACCACCACGCTGATCGGCTCGCCGGCGGCCGGGTCGGCCGGCCCGAGCCGGTGGCGGCGTCGCCCGGCCCTGCCGAGCCGTGCGAGGCTGTCGGCGCCTGCGAGCAGGCCTGCCAGGCCGGCGGCCACGGCGGCTGCGTCGCGGCCGCGGCGAGGAGCCACTGCGGGAGGCCTTTCGTGAGCTGGGCGGGCTGGGCGGGCGGCGGCGTGGGCGCCGCCGGCGTGGCCATCCTCGCCTGGGCGGCCGCCGCGCGCACCCCGCCCGCTCCGGGCCCGGCCGCGACGCGCTCGTTCGAGGCCTACCGGGCCGGCTGGCGGCGGGCGCACCTGCTGGCCGAGGGCGAGCAGCCGGGCGGCCGGCTGCTGCTCGCCTACCTGCGGCTGCCGTACGCGCTGGCGGCGCCGCTGGCCCGCGCCGGTGCCGACCCGGACCTGCTCACCCTGGCGGCCCTGTGGCTGGCCGTGGCCGCCGGCTTCGCCGCCACCCTCGGCGCCGCCTGGGCGGCCGCCGCCGGCGCGCTGACCCTGCTGGCCGGGCTGGGCGACTCGGTGGACGGGGCGGTCGCGGTGCTGGCCGGCCGGGCGAGCCGCTTCGGCTTCGTCTGGGACGCGCTCGCCGACCGGCTCGCCGACCTGGCGATCGTCGCCGGGCCGGTGCTGCTGGTCGCCGGGGAGGGCGGCGCCGCCGCCCGGCTGGCGGTCGCCGCCGGGGCGGCGGCGGCGCTGCTCGGCCTGCTGCTGGAGCTG
>DASQWY010000231.1:0-11041 GCA_035640005.1 Actinomycetes bacterium | reverse complement strand
CCGGCTGCTGCTGCGCGGCGGCGACGGGCGGCTGCTCGGCGTGCTGGAGGTCGAGGAGGTCTTCGAGCGCGACCGCGCCACCGAGGCCGAGCTGGTCTACGGCACCGCCGACCCGGCCCACCCGGGGGTGGCGCGGGTGCTCGGCGCGCCCGCCGGCGCCGTCGCCGGCCCGATCCACGCGCTGGTCGAGCCACTGGACGGCCCGGTCGGCGCGCGGGCTCTCGAGCCGCTGGAGACCCGCGCGGCGTTCGGTGCCCGCGGCTGGACCACGGTGGTCGGCTTCCAGACCCGCAACCCGGTCCACCGGGCGCACGAGTACCTGATGAAGTGCGCCCTGGAGACGGTCGACGGGCTGCTGCTGCACCCGCTGGTCGGCCCGACCAAGGAGGGCGACGTCCCCGCCGAGGTGCGGATGCGTGCCTACGAGGCGGTGCTCGGCTACTTCCCGCCGGAGCGGGTGCTGCTGGCCGCCCTGGTCGCCCCGATGCGCTACGCCGGCCCGCGCGAGGCGGTGCTGCACGCGCTGGTGCGCAAGAACTACGGCTGCACCCACTTCATCGTCGGCCGCGACCACGCCGGGGTCGGCTCCTACTACGGCACCTTCGAGGCGCAGGAGCTGATCGCCTCGCTGCCCGCCGAGGACCTCGGCATCGTGCCGCTGCGCTTCGACAACGCCTTCTACTGCCGGCGCTGCCTGTCGATGGGCACCGGCAAGACCTGCCCGCACGGCGACGCCGACCACGTGGCGCTGTCCGGCACCCAGGTCCGCGCGATGCTGTCGGCGGGGCAGCTGCCGCCGCCGGAGTTCTCCCGCCCGGAGGTCGCCGAGCTGCTGATCGACGCCTACCAGTCCTGACCGAACCCACCACCGAGGAAGGCTCACCGCTCCATGACCAACGACACCGGTTTCGTCCTGTGGCTCACCGGCCTGTCCGGCGCCGGCAAGTCGACCGTGGCCGCCAAGCTCGCGCCCACCCTGGCCGAGCGCGGCCACCGGGTCGAGCTGCTGGACGGCGACGAGGTCCGCACCAACCTCTGCCAGGGGCTCGGGTTCAGCCGCGAGGACCGCGACACCAACATCGCCCGCATCGGCTACGTCGCCAGCAAGCTGGCCAAGCACGGGGTGGCCGTGCTGGTGGCGGCGATCTCCCCCTACCGGGAGGCGCGCGACAAGGTGCGCGCCTCGGTGGACAACTTCGTGGAGGTCCACGTGGCCGCGTCGGTGTCGACCTGCGCGGCTCGCGACGTCAAGGGCCTGTACGCCAAGGCCCTGTCCGGCGAGATCCAGCACTTCACCGGCATCTCCGACCCCTACGAGCCGCCGCTGCGGCCGGAGGTGGTGCTCGACACCGAGCACCAGTCCGCGGACGAGTCGGTCGAGCGGGTGCTGGCCTGGCTCGAGGTCAACGAGCTGAGCACCCCCGGCTGATGGCCGGGATCGACCTGCACGCCCACACGGCGGCCAGCGACGGCAGCGACAGCCCGGCCGCGCTGGTCGAGGCGGCCGCGCGCGCCGGCGTCGAGGTGCTGGCGGTCAGCGACCACGACACGGTGGCGGCGGTGGCGGCGGCGCGGGCGGCCGGCGAGCCGCTCGGGGTCGAGGTGCTGGCCGCCTGCGAGCTGACCGTGGAGGTGGGCGGGCGGGTCGTTCACGTGCTGCTGTACGGCGAGGGGCTACTGGCCGCCGACCTGGCCGACGCCGTGGAGGTCGCCAGGCGCGGCCGCGAGCGGCGCAACCGGGAGATCGGCGAGCGGCTGGAGGCGCTCACCGGCGTCGGCTACCAGGCCGCGGCGGCGGTCGCCGGGCCGAGCGCGCTGTCGCGGGCCCACTTCGCCCGCGCGCTGGTCGCCGCCGGGGCGGTCGCCGACGCCGCCGAGGCGTTCGACCGCTACCTATCGTCGGGGCGCCCCGCCTACGTGCCGGCGCCGAGCGTCTCGGTCGCCGACGCGGTCGCGCTGGCCGGCAAGGCCGGCGGGGTGGCGGTGCTGGCCCACCCCGGCCGCCTGCCCGCCGCCGAACGGGACCGGCTGCTGGCGGCGGCCTGCGAGGCCGGCGTGGACGGGGTCGAGGTGTGGCACCCGCAGCACGACGCGGAGCTGGCCGCCGCGCTGCTCCGCACCGTGCGGCGGCGCGGGCTGCTGGCCACCGGCGGCTCCGACTACCACGGGACGCACAAGCCGGGCGTGCTGGTCGGCAGCGGCGCGGCCGGCAACGTGCGGGTGCCCGCCGAGACGCTGCAGGCCCTCCGGGAACGGCTGGCGCCGTCGCGGTAGGATGCGCCGCCGCGGCCGGACCGGCCGCCTGGACCGCGCACGATGGGGGCTCTGGTATGCCTGTGAATGGGCGGCTTCGCCTGCTGTTGCCCGGCCTGCTGCTCGCCGCGCTGGCGGCGGTGGCCCACCCCAGGGCGGCGACCGCGCTGGTCAACTCCGCGCCCGACAACCCGTTCGCGCAGACCAACGGGCGCGTGGAGGCGGTCGCCTACCTCGGCAACACGATCTACGTCGGCGGCGAGTTCACCGCGGTGGGCGGGCAGGCCCGCAACCACTTGGCGGCGATCCGCGCCAGCGACGGTGCCCTGCTTGCCTGGAATCCCAACGCCAACGGCGTGGTCCGCGCCCTCGCGGTGTCCCCCGCCGGCACCCGGGTGTACGCCGGCGGCGACTTCAGCACCGTGGGCGGCGCGGCCCGCGCGCGGGTGGCCGCGCTGGACCCGTCCACCGGCCACGCGTTGAGCTGGTCGCCGTACGTCAACGACAGCGTCAAGGCGCTGGCCACGTCGGCCAGCGGCGCCCACGTGTTCGTCGGCGGCGACTTCACCTCGGTGCAGGCAGCCGGCCGCCGCCACCTGGCGTCGCTGGCGGCCACCAGCGGCGCGGTCTCCGGCGTCTTCAAGCCGACCCTGTCCAACGGTGGCAACAACTTCGCGACCGTGCTGGCGATGGCGGTCGCCCCCGACGGGGACACCCTGTACGTCAGCGGCGACTTCGCGCTGGCCAACGGCCACGCACGGCGCAATGCCGCGGCGGTGTCGACCGGGGTGGCGACCCTGCGGGCGTGGTCGCCGAGCGGCACCGCCGACGCCGTCCACGGCCTGGCGCTGTCGCCGTCGGGGCGGACGGTGTTCGTCGGCGGCCGCGGCGCGGGCGGCTACGCGCAGGCCTACGGCCCGACCGCCGGCGGCACGCCGCTGTGGAACGTCCACGCCGACGGCAACGTGGAGGCGGTCGCCGCCTCCTCCACGACCGTGTACGTCGGTGGGCACTTCACCAGCATCGGCGGCGGCGCCCGGGGTCACCTGGCCGCGCTGCACCCGACCAGCGGCGCGCTGTACGGCTGGAACCCGAGCGCCAACGGTGTGTTCGGCGCGTTCGCGGCCAGGATCCGCGCCAGCCACCTGGCCTTCGGCGGCGAGTTCACCCAGGTCGCCGGCCAGGCCCACCAGGGCATCGTGCAGTTCTCCGGCACCCCCTGAGAGCGGCGCGGCCCGGTCGTCACGACCGCGGCTGGTTGGCCGCGGTGACCGCGTGGATGGCCCTGGTCAGCTCGAGGATCTGGTTGGAGATGCGCAGCAGCTGCTCGTTCTGCCCCTCCTCCTCCTGCACGATCTGCCACTGGTGGTCGGCGAGCACCCGGCGCTTCTCGTCGGCCCGGTTCTGGCTGATCATCACGAAGGTCGACAGGAAGATCGCCTCCAGCGACACGATCATGGTGAGCAGCCCGAAGGGGTAGCGCTCGACCTTGAACAGGATCCACGCGCCGAACCAGAGCACGTGCACGTAGACGAACATCATCGAGCCCGCGAAGCGGGTGATGGTGTCGGCGATGCGGTTCTGGACGTTCTGCGCCCGGTCCTCCGAGTGCTGGACCAGCGCCGGGTGGCTCGGCGCCGCGCGCCTGGGGATGCTCACGCCTCCTCCTCGTCGGTTCGCGGCCCGCGGGCGGCGGGCGGACGGTCAAGCCTACGGCCCGGGGCGGCGGCCGGTGGCGAGCAGCTGCTTGCCGGCGTCGGCCAGGGCGGGGTCGGCGGCCAGCCGCCGCTCCAGGTCGAGCTGGCCGTCCGGGTCGGCGGCCAGCCGGGCGGCCAGGCCGTCGCGGCCGAAGGCGGTCGCCCCCACCAGCAGGCCGGCGACCCGCACTTCGACCAGGCCGGCGGCGGCCATGGCGGCGGCGAGCGCGGCCCGGTCCAGCAGGTGCAGGTCGGCGGCCAGGCCGTCCTGCTCCCAGGTGCCGCGGCGGCTGCGCAGCCGCTGCAGCGCCTCGGCCGAGCGGCCGGCGCGGAGCAGCTCCAGCACCAGCGCGACCAGCGAGTCGACCAGCACGCACACGGCCGCGCCGGGCCGCGCCCAGCCGGCCAGGCGCGTCAGCGTCGCGGCCGGGTCGACGGTGTACTGCAGCGAGCCCATCGCCAGCACGAGCCCGGCGGCGCCCGGCGGCAGCTCCGCCTCCTCCATCGGCCCCTCGACCAGGGTGAACCGGTCACCGACGGGCCGCCGGCGCAGCTCGGCGACCATCGCCGGGGCCTGCTCGACGCCGACCACCCGGTAGCCGAGGCCGACCAGCGGCCTGGCCCAGCGGCCGACCCCGCAGCCGGCGTCCACCACCGGCCCGGGCGGCGGCGGCAGCAGCGCCGCCACCCGCTCCCAGGCAAGCTGGTCGTAGGCGTGCCGGTGGGCGACGGCGAAGTGCTGCTCGTAGCCGGCGGCCAGCGCGTCGAACAGCGGCACGCTGGAGCGCGGCAGGCCGCCGCTCACGCGCGGCGGGGCGCGGCCAGGCGGCGCGCGCCGGCCCGCCACAGCGCGTCGGCCAGGTAGCTGGACGGCCGCCAGCGCAGGTTCAGGCTGTAGTTGCTGCCGCAGCCGACGCAGTCCTTGCGGAACAGGCGGGCGTGCTCCCGGCGGTAATGGTCGGAGTCGACCACCTCGGCGACCGGCCGCTCGCGGACGTTGAAGCTCGGGTCGTGGCCCCAGCAGCCGCCGATCTCGCCGCGGGAGTGGATCATCAGCTTCAGCTGCGACTCGGCGCAGGGCAGGTCGCGCTGGACCAGCTCGGTGAAGTGGCGGCGGACGTAGGCGAGGTCGGAGTAGCGGGGCAGGTGGCGCCGGTCGGCCCTGGTGAGCGCCTCCAGCTCGGCCATCACCTCGTCCAGCTCGGCCAGGTCGACGGCGGCCTGCTCGCCGACCCCAGGCGCGCGGAACAGGAAGGTCCGGTCGGTGGCGAGGTTCAGGTAGAGGTTGACGCCGAGCTCCTGGGCGAAGGCGGCGATGCCCGGCAGCGACCGCAGGTTGGCGCGCATGACCGTGAAGTTCATGCGGACCTTGAGGTGGTGGCGGTCGCGCTCGGCCAGCAGCGCGCGCAGGTTGGCGACGGTGGTGTCGAACGCGCCCAGCCGGCCGCGGACGCGGTCGTGGACCAGCGCGGTCGGCCCGTCCACCGACACGTTGAAGCTGCGCACGCCGGCGTCCAGCAGCGACTGGCGCATCGGCGCGGTCAGCCGGATCCCGTTGGTGTTGACGTGCAGGTGGCGGATGCCCCGGTCGCGGGCGAAGGCCAGCAGCTCGACGGCGTCGGGGCGGATCAGCGGCTCGCCGCCGGTGAAGTTCAGCTTGTGCATGCGCAGGTCGGCGAGCTGGGCGATCACGTCCTTCCACTCGCCGGTGGTCAGCTCGCCGCGGGTGTGCTCCCGCCAGCAGTTGCAGCTGATGCAGCGCAGGTTGCAGTTCTCGGTGAGGAACAGCTCGGCGACCAGCGGGCGCACGTGCAGGCCGGGTGCCAGCCGCTCCTTGACCGCCAGCGCGGCGAAGAAGCGGGCCAGCCGGGCGGCCTCGGCGGGCCTCACGGGATCCTCCTGGCGACCAGGAACAGGTTGGCGGAGGCGAAGCGGCGACCGTCGGCGAGGATCGCCCGGTCCAGCAGCGCGCGCAGGCGCGGCCCGGCGAGCAGCCCTGGCACCTGGAACAGGCGCCACAGCAGGTTGGCGCCGCCGCGTTCGACCACCTGGAAGCCGGCCGCCCGCAACCGCGCGACCAGCTCGGCGGGCCGGTAGTTGGTGTGCTCGCCGCGGCCGGCGGAGCAGTCGCCGCGCAGGCCGTCCGACAGGTCGACGAAGCGGCGGCGGTAGGTGTCGGCGCCGAACCGCGCGCTGTAGACCAGCCGGTGCAGGCGCGGGGCGCGGAACTTGGCGTTGTCGGGGTCCAGGAACGACAGCGCGTGGCGGGCGGGGACGGTCACCACCAGCAGCCCGCCGGGGGCGAGCACCCGGTGGACCTCGGCCAGCAGGGCGTCCTCGTCCTCGGCGTGCTCCAGCACGTCCAGCAGGCTGGCGGAGTCGAAGGCGCCGTCGCGGAATCCGAGCGGGCCGCGCACCGAGATCCGCTGCACGGCCGCGGCGGGCCAGCGGCGGCGCAGCGCGGCCAGGTAGCCGGGGTGCGGGTCGGCGCCGTAGCAGCGCAGCGCGCTGGTGGCCGCCAGGGTCTCGAGGAAGGCGCCGTCGCCGCAGCCGACGTCCAGGTGCCGCCCGCCCCGCCCGGCCAGCGCCTGCCAGGCGAACGCGTAGCGGCGCAGGGGATGGTCGGCGAACGGGTTGGGCCGGGCGGCAACTGCCTGCGCGGTCATCGCAGCAGCTCCGCACAGGTGGCGTCGAGGACGGCGGCGAGCCGCTGGGGGTCGGCGACGGCGGGCAGGCGGCGCTCGGCGAGCAGGCGGGCCTCGGCGGCGGCGTGCCCTGCGACCGCCGCCGCCAGCCCGGCGACGTCCCAGACGGCGACCACCCGGCCGCCGGCGGCCTCCTGCCGCAGGTAGGCGACCTGGTGGTCGTTGCCCATCTCGCCGATGGCCGCCCGCCTGGCGACCGCGATCGGGACCTTGCCGGCCCGCTGGACCAGCCGGACGGTGTTGCCGGCGTGGGTGACCACCACGTCGGCGGCGGCCAGCCGCGCGCGCAGCTCCGGGTAGGGCAGGAAGCGGGCGTGCTCGCAGGGCGGCAGCACGGTGGCGGTGCCGATCTGGGCGAACACCTGGTTCTCGGCGCACAGCGGGGCGAGCGCGCCGACCAGCCGGTCGAACGGCCAGCGGCCCATGCCGACGGTGACCAGCACGGCGGCCACCTCAGTACAGCTCCCCGACCAGCACCGCCCGCCGGTGGGCGGCGGCCTGCGCGGGGCGCTGCACCAGCACCCTGGCGGCCAGCCGGGAGCAGGCGCGGGCGGCCAGGCCGGGCTCGGCGACCAGGTTGAGGGTCTCCAGCCACAGGGCCGGCACCCGCCGGACGCGCGCGGCCACGAAGAAGCCGAGCGCCACCCCGGTGCCGGCCGACACCAGCACGTCCGGCCGTTCGCGGCGGAGCAGCCGCCAGGCCGCCCAGGCGGCCGCGAGCAGGCCGAGCGGCCGGCTGGCGGCGCGCTCCGGCACCCAGTGGACCCGCTGGCCGCGCAGCAGCGCCTCGGTGTCGGCGGCCGGCACCGCCGCCCACAGCGGCTCGTGCCGCGACCACCAGGGGCGCAGCCCGAGCAGGTCCAGCAGCACGCCGCCGCTGGAGGAGACCAGCAGCACGCGGTAGCGGCGGGCTGGCGAGCCGGACCCGGACATCGCCTGCGTGCCTACCACGGAGCGGCCCGGCCGGTCCAGGGCGGCCTCAGGACGAGGACCGCGAACTCGCCGGGAACGGCTCGGCACGCTCGAGGTCCAGCAGGCTGTAGCCGAAGTGCTCGGCGGCCGCCTGGTAGCGGCGCAGCAGCGCGGCGAAGCGGGCGCGGCGCAGCGGGCCGCCGGCGGCCAGCTCCCGCCAGCGGCGCTCGTAGCCGGCGCTGCGCTCCCGGTCGATGCTGCCGGCCGGGACCGGCCCGTCCAGGCCGAGGAAGCCGGCCACGCCCGCCAGGGTCCGATCCGGGTCGCGGACCAGGTGCTCGTACTTGACGACGTGCAGGTGGTCCAGGTGCGGCGCGTCCTCCTCCAGCAGCCGGTGCGCGCGGAACCAGTGGTCCAGCAGCCCGCCGAGGGTGCGCCGGCGTGCCCACTTCCAGGTCGACAGGCTGACCACCGCCGGGTGGCGGACCACCATCACGAAGCGGGCGCCGGGGAAGGCGGCCTGCAGGAAGCGGCTGGCCAGCAGGTTCGGCGGGGACTTCTCCAGCAGCACCGGCCTGGACAGGTCCCACCAGGGCCGCCACGCCTCGAACAGGCGCCGGCCGGCGTCGGGGGCGGCCAGCGGCGACGCCTCGGTGAGGTGGGCGGCGTCGGCGCGGGCGAAGCGGCCCGGCCCGCCGTAGGCCAGCGCCGGCGGGTACACCGACTGCAGGTGCTGGCCCTCGTCCTCGGGCACCCCGGTCCCCGCGAACCCGCTGACCTGCGGGTGGGCGGCCAGGCAGCGGGCCAGCGGGGTGGTGCCGCTGCGGTGCAGCCCGCCCACGAACACCAGCGTGTGCCCGTCGAGCTCCGTCAATCGGCCCTCCCCGGGTCGGCGTCGAGGCGGCGCTCGAGGGTGTCGAGCAGGGCGGCGCCGACCGCGTCGGGGCGGCCGGTGACGGCCGAGGACTCGACCTCGGAGGCGCGGCACAGCCGCTCGGCCAGGTACAGGTCCAGCACCAGCTCGCCGGCGGCGGCCTCCTGGCCGAGCTCGCGCAGGGTCGCCCCGGCCCGCCGCAGGGCGCCGCCGGCGGCGGCCGCGACTGGCTCCCGGCGCTGCTGCAGGGCGGTCTGGAAGGCGAAGTGGAGCGGGTCGAAGCCGAGCGGGACGCCGTCGCCGCTGCGCTCCCAGTCCCACACCAACAGCCGGTCGCCGGTGGCGCGCATGTTCCACGGCCCCCAGTCGCCGTGCCAGCTGCCGAACCACAGCGGGCTCCCGGAGCGGGCGCCGAGCGCGGCCAGCAGCCCGTCCAGCCGCTCGCCGGCGCGGTCCGTCGCCCGCCGGCGCAGGGCGGCCAGCCGCCCGCTGAGGTCGTTCCAGTAGGGACTGTCGCCGAGGGCGGCGCGGGTGATCCCGCCGAGCGCGGCGACCTCGCGGCCGGCGGCCAGCGGCGGCAGGGCGCCGCGGCGGCCGCGGCGCGGCAGCAGCCGGTGCGGCAGGGCCGAGCTGATGGTCACCTCCAGGTCGTGCCAGCGGCCCTGGTGGAGCAGGCGGGGCACCTGGAAGGCGCGCGGCTCGGCCGCGGCCAGCCGCTCCAGCATCGCCGCCTCCCGGCGCACCAGCCGCCGGGTGAGCCCGTTCCAGCCGACCTTGACGTAGCCGAGCGGCCGGCCGGCGGGGTCCAGCAGCTGGATGACCGGCTTGCGGTTGGGCCGCACCGGGCCGAGCAGGATCGCGGCGGCCAGGTCGTCGCGGCCGAGCGCCTCGGCGAGGTAGCCGGGCAGCAGCGCCCCGCTCCCGTCGGCGCCGCCGCCGGCGCTGCCGACGGTCAGCACCGAGCCGCGGGCGGCCAGCAGCCGCTGCGGGGCGCCGCTGCGCAGGCCGAGGGCGCCCAGCGCCTTCGCCAGGCGGGCGCGCCCGCTCATGGCGTCGTTGTACTGGCGCAGCGCGCCCGCGGCGGCGCGCGGCGAGCCGAGCGGGACCAGCACCCGCGGCCGGCGGCTGCTGGGCAGGACGCCCCAGGCGGCCATCGCCCGGAACCCGGGCCCGGCCTCCCCCACCCGCGCCCGCAGCTCCGGGGTGGGCCCCCACAGCACCTTGGCCAGCCAGGCCAGCTCCTGGTTCACGGCGTTCACGGGCACGAGGTTCCCACGCACTCGCGGGCGGCGGCCAGCCTGGCCGCCAGCGGCGCGGCCGGCGGGGCGCCGGCCGCCCTCCCGCCGAGCAGGTTGCGTTCCATGCCGGGATCCTTGCGGAGGTCGTAGTACTCGCGCGACCGGTGGCCGGGGCCGCCCGGCAGCTCGTCCTCCACGTACTCGTAGCCGCGGGTGCGCAGCGCCGCCCAGGTCGGCACGCCGGGGGCGTTGGACAGGTCGCGCCAGTACTCGAACAGCAGCATGTCGTGGCCGTAGTCGGCGGCCAGCAGCGAGCGGCCGTCCATCGGCGGGCCGGTGGGCGGCACGCCGGCGGCGGCCAGCACCGTCGGGCGGATGTCGATGTTGGCGACCATCCGGTCGCTGCTGGTGCCCGCCGGCAGGTGCCCAGGCCAGCGCGCGTAGAACGGCACCTGGAGGGACTCGGTGTAGGGCAGGAACTTGCCCACCCAGCGGTGCTCGCCCCAGGCATAGCCGTTGTCGGACAGGAAAAGGACCAGCGTGTCGTCCAGCTCGCCGGTGGCCTGCAGCCGGCGCATGACCCGGTCGACCAGGTCGTCGACCGACTTCAGGGTGCGCAGCTGCCCGTCGCGGACGGCGGCGATGGTCCTGGCCGGCACCGGCGCGCGGCGGCGCAGGTAGCCGGGCTTGTCGCTGACGTCGCGCTCGTTCACCGCCAGCCCCTGCCAGGCGGGGAAGGTGGCGTGCGCGTAGCGCGGCTCGGGCACGCGCGGGTCGTGGGGGGCGAAGGTGGCCAGGTACAGCAACCACGGGCGGGCGTCGTCCCGCTCGAAGCCGGCCAGGTATTCCAGCGCCTTGTCGCCGATGAAGGTCGTCGAGTAGGTGTGGACCTTCTGCACGTGACCGTCGACCGCCCAGGTCTGGTCGTAGTAGCCGCCGTTGGCCACCGCGGCATGGTCGAACCAGGGCGGCCGCCGCTGCAGCGGCCAGCGGTTCAGCAGCTTGCCGGCCATGGCGGTGGCGTAGCCGGCGGCCTTGAGGTCGTGCTGCAGGGTGGAGTCCTGGTCGAGCCGGTCGCCCATCGCCTGGGTGAGCACGCCGTGGTTGTGGACGTAGCGGCCGGAGAAGATCGAGCTGCGGGAGGGGCAGCAGCTCGGGGTGGTGTCGTAGCCCTGCCGGTAGGTGACCCCGCCGTCCGCCATCCACCGCCGGGTCCTGGGCATCGCCACCATGGTGCCGACGCGCGCGTCGTCGGTGACGATCACCAGCACGTTGGGGCCGCTGCGCTCGGCAGCGGCCCGCGGCGCGCCGCGGCCGCCGCGGGCCGCGCCCACCGCCACCGCCGCCAGCAGCAGGGTGACC
>DASQWY010000230.1:0-2215 GCA_035640005.1 Actinomycetes bacterium | reverse complement strand
GCAGCTGCAGCACCGCCGAGCCGATGGCGATCACGGTGGTGCCGGCCGCCAGCCAGCCGAGCACGGTGGCCGCGTCGGAGCCGTACGCCTCGGCCACCCACACCGAGTCGTAGCCGAGCCGTTCGGCCTCCCTGGCCAGGTCGAGCTGCTCGGCCAGCGTGCCGCCGAGGCCGAGGTAGCCCAGGGTCACTCCCAGTCGCATCCTGGCAGCTTCCCCCGCGCCGGCCCCGGCGGGCAAGCGCGGCGGCTACCCGGCCTGCCCGGTGACCTCGCGGGCGAAGGTCTCGAACGCGTGCACGTAGCGGGCGACGTCCTCGTCGGTGTGCTGCACCGACAGGGTCCACTGCTCGTCGATGCCGGGGGTCATGAACACGCCCTCGGTCACCTCGTACAGCCACGACAGGTACGACAGGTCGGCGTCCACGCCGTCGCCGTCGAAGCCGGCGTAGGCGCGGTAGTCGCGCAGCCGGTCGGGCGCGTACATGACCGCGCCCTTGGCGCCGACCCCGGTGGTGTAGCAGGGCAGCCCGTAGCCGTCGATGACCCGCTGGCAGCCGGCCAGCTGCGCGTCGTTGAGGCGGTTCAGCTCCTTGTAGGCCTGCTCGGTGAGCACCTCGGTGAGGGCGACCAGGCCAGCGGTGGCGCCCAGCGGGTTGCCGTTGAAGGTGCCGAGCTGCGGCACGCCGTCCTTGGCGATCTCGGCCATCAGCTCGGCGCGGCCGCCGAAGCCGCCGAGCGGGGTGCCGCCGCCGACCGCCTTGGCGAAGCACTTGAGGTCGGGGGTGACCCCGTAGACCTCCTCGGCGCCGCCGTAGGCGATGGTCGCGCCGGTCTTGACCTCGTCCCAGATCAGCACCACCCCGTGGCGGGTGCAGACCTCGCGGACCGCCTCCAGGTAGCCGGGCTCGGGGTCGATGATGCCCACGTTCATCATCACCGGCTCCATGATCAGCGCGGCCACCTCGCCGTGGTGCTGGTCCAGCAGCCGGTCCAGCGCCTCCGCGTCGTTGTAGGGGACGATCAGGGTGAGGTCGGTGACCGCCCTGGGCGTGCCCATGCCGAAGGCGACGCTGGCGGGCTGCTCGCGCGGGCCCATGTCGTGCCGCGCCGGCTTGATCGAGACCAGCACCGACTCGTGGTGGCCGTGGTAGGAGCCCTCGATCTTGACGATCCTGTCGCGGCCGGTGACCCCGCGGGCCAGCCGGATCGCGTCCATGGTGGCCTCGGTGCCGGAGTTGGTGAAGCGCAGCTGGTCGATGCGGAAGCGGCGGCACAGCTCCTCGGCCAGCAGGGTGGTCTCGGCCACCGGCTGGGCGAAGTGGGTGCCGATCGCGGCCCGCTCGGCCAGCGCCTCCACGATCCGCGGGTGGGCGTGGCCGACCGCCATCACCCCGAAGCCGTTGTGGTAGTCGGAGTACTCGTTGCCGTCCACGTCCCACACGCGGCTGCCGCGGGCGCGCTCGAAGAAGATCGGGTAGGGCGGGGAGTCCTGGAAGCTGGAGGCGACCCCCAGCGGCAGCGACCTGAGCGAGCGCTCGCGCCACTCCCGCGACTTGGGGGTGCGCTCGTGGAGGAGCTGGGTGCGCTCGGCGGTGAGCGCCTCGACGCGTTCCTGGTCGGGCCGTCGGCCCATGCTGATCACGCTCCTGGCGTGGGAGTGGGGGGACTACGTTCTACTGAGTGATTGCGCTAGGATACTTCGAGATTCGCATTCTGGTCAACGAGTTTCGGAGGTGGTTCGTATCGTCCGGGCCGTGGGGGTCGACGCGGTCGACCGCCGCATCGTCGCCGCCCTGCAGCGCGACGGGCGGCGGCCGTTCACCAGCATCGCCAAGGAGCTGGACCTGTCGGAGGCGGCGGTGCGCCAGCGGGTCGCCCGCCTGCAGGCGGCCGGCGTCATGCAGGTGGTGGCCGTCGCCGACCCGATGACCCTCGGCTACAAGACCATGGCGATGGTGGCGATCTCGGTCGACGGCCGGGCGCTGCGGCGGGTGGCCGAGGCCGTCGGCCGCCTGCCCGAGGTGTCCTACCTGGTGCTGACCGCCGGCTCCTTCGACATGCTCGCCGAGGTCGTCTGCGAGGACAACGACCACCTGCTGCGCCTCCTCTCCGAGGACCTGGCCGGCATCGACGGCGTGCGCGAGACCGAGACCTTCATGTACCTGCGCCTCCTCAAGGAGGCCTACACCTGGTCGCTGGACGAGGCCGCCCCGGC
>DASQWY010000229.1:0-2081 GCA_035640005.1 Actinomycetes bacterium | reverse complement strand
CGTTCCCGGCGACGTGGTCCAGGGTCGCAACGGCAAGCTGTGGCGCAACGGCCGGCCGGTCGCCGAGCCGTACCTGCCCGCCCACACGTTCACGTCCGATTTTGGGCCTATTCGGGTCAAACGCGGCTTCTACTGGGTGATGGGCGACAACCGCGAGGACTCCGCCGACTCCCGGGTGTTCGGCCAGGTCCCCGAGAACGCCCTGGTGGGCCGCGCGGTCATGCGGATCTGGCCGGCGGGCCACCTCGGCGGGCTCTGACTCTCCGGGGCACCCGTACCAGGTTCCCCGGACCCCTCCAACCCTGGGCGGTTTTCTCCGCCTGCGCGGGATGGACCAGAATGTCGCGCTCCGACCCCGAGGAGGCACCCCAATGAGCACCGGCCCCGGTCCCGTCACCGCCGAGCCCCGCCCCGAGCCTGGCAGGGACTATCCCAGGGACTGGGAGGAGTTCGGCCGCTTCTTCCCCGACGAGGGCGCCTGCGCCGAGTACCTGGAGCGCATGAGCTGGCCGCACGGGTTCGTCTGCCCGGCCTGCGGCGCCGGGCAACCGCCGTGGCGCGGCTCGCGGCGGCGGCTGGTGTGCCGCGCCTGCGGCCACCAGACGTCGGTGACGGCCGGAACGCTGTTCGAGGGCACGCGCACGCCGCTTCGCCTGTGGCTGGTCGCCGCCTGGCGGGTGGCAACCGCCGAGCAGGGCGTCTCCGCCCGCCGCCTGCAGCTGGACCTGGGGCTGGGCAGCTACGAGACCGCCTGGACGATGCTGCACCGCTTCCGGCGCGCGATGGTCCGCTCCGGGCGGCCGAGGCTCATCGGCCTGGTGGAGGCCGGCGTCCGCGACCTGCCCACCCGGCCGCCGGGCGCGGTGGTGGCGCTGGCGGTGGAGGACCGCGGGCAGGAGGCCGGCCGGGTGCGGATGCAACGGCTGGCCGGCCGCGGCGCCGCCCAGCTGGCGGGGTTCGTCGCCGCCGCGGTCGAGCCGGCCACCACCGTCCGCGCCCCGGCGGCGGCGGGCCCGCACCTGGCGCGGCGCGGCTACGCCCCCGAGCCCGCCAGGAGCATGCGCTACCTCGACCTGGTCGCCGAGCGGCTCAACGGCTGGCTGCGCGGCACCCACCGCGGCACCGCCTCGGCCGTGCAGCTGGACTGGTACCTGGACGAGTTCACCTTCCGCTGGAACCGCCGCTCGGCGACCCACCGCGGCCTGCTGTTCTACCGCCTGCTGGAGGAGGCGGTGGTGACCCCGCCGCGCCCCTACCGGACGGTCGCGGGTCGCGCCCGCTGACCGCCTCGGCTCCGCCCTGCCTATCCCCTTCGGTCCAGGTCGGCTGGCGCGAACCAGATAGGGCAACGGACTTGACGTGCAGGTGGAAAGGGTCGAACATATGTTTGACTCGAACATTTGTTCGGCCAGCCGGTTCGTTCACGTGAAGGGGAAGCCGTGGACCGTACCGCAGAGCGTGGCCGGATCGGGCCGGCGCGGGCGCCGGCGCGGCTCCGGCCGGTGGCGCCCTGGGAGCGCCTGCGCGCGCCGCTGCCGCTGCGCTCGCTGCTCTTCCGCTACCTGGCGGTGGGGTTCGTGCTGCTCGCGACCGTGGCGATCGCCAACCCGCACGGCCGCGACCGTCTGTCCGGTCCGGCGCCGCGGCCCTGGGACTACCAGCGCGACCAGGTCGACATCCAGGGCCGCGGCGTCCTCAACGCCTACGCGCGCACCTCGACGCAGGCCACCGCCTGGCTGACCAAGGCGTCGATCGAGCGCCAGCGGGACGTCTACCGGCTGAACCTGTTCGGCTTCCTGGTCGGCGACCGCACCGCCCAGCGCCTGCTCGACTGGCGGGCCAGCCACAGCGCGCCGCTGGAGAACGGCACCAAGCTCGCCCTGCTCGGGCTGGTCGGCTACGGGATCGTGCTGCGCCCGGCGCGGCAGACCTGGGTGCTGGCGATCCTGCTGCTGCTGGCGCTGACGGTCGCGGTGACCAAGCCGCTCGGCACCGTCCGGGTGGCCGGCGCGCCCAGCACCGGCGTGCCCAACGCCATGCTCGAGGTGGTGGCGTGGGTGGCGCCCGGCGGCGGCATCGAC
>DASQWY010000228.1:0-4581 GCA_035640005.1 Actinomycetes bacterium | reverse complement strand
CAGCCGCAGCAGCGGCTGCGAGCGGATCCGCTCAAGCGCCCGCTCCAGCTCGGCGTTGCGCTCGGCGAGCCGCCGGTTCTCGGCGTCGTGCAGGCCGACCAGCGGCTGCGCCTGCTCGGAGATGCCCGGGGCCCCGGTCTTGCGCGCCTCCGCGCGCAGCTCGTCGTCCAGGCGCTCCAGCCAGAACCCGGCGGCGACCAGCAGCCGGCTGACCTCCTGCGGGGTGTAGAAGCTCATCGGGTAGGGGTGGGCGACGAACCACGGCTGGCTGAAGTGGTGGAAGGCGGCGAAGTGGTCGTCGCGGAGCAGGTTGGGCACGTACAGCCACAGCACCCCGCCCGGCCGCAGCACCCGGTGGGACTCCAGCAGGTAGTTGTAGGCGACCGTGCGCGGCATGTGCTGCAGCGCCACGATCGAGTACACCACCTCGAAGGAGCCGTCCTCGAAGCCGGCCAGGTCGTAGCCGTTGCCGTGGTGGAAGTGGACGTTGCCCAGATGGGCGAGCCGCTCGCGCCCCTCCGCCACCATCCGCTCGGAGATGTCGACGCCGTGCACCTGCCGGCACGCCGGCGCCAGGTGCTCCATCACCCGGCCGGTCCCGCAGCCGATGTCCAGCACGGTCGCGTCGGGCCCGAGCAGGGGGCGCAGCAGCTCCGCCTCGGCACGGCCGGAGGACTGGTAGCTCTGCTCGTCGCTGTCGGCGACGATGGCGGTGAGGCTGTCGACGCCCGCCGAGCGGTCCCAGAAGTCGCGGTGGGCGTCCAGCGTGTCGCCCTCCAGCTCCACCGCCTCCAGGGCCGTGCGCTTGAGGCCGTGGGTCGGGTCGGTCAGCTTCATGGCGCCCATTCTGGCGCATAGAATCGGCAGCCGCTGCGCGAACCAGGAAGGACCGACACGATGGGCGTGACCCGGCACGCGGAGGAGCTGCTGGTCGAGCCGGCCGCGCCGCCGGTCCCGCCGCGGCGGTCCCGCTGGTGGGTGGACGCCGCCCTGGTCGCCGCGCTGCTGCCGCTGGCGGTGCTCGCCCGCCGCCCCGGCTACCTGTTCTCCCAGCCGTTCTGGCTCGACGAGGGCTGGGTGGCCGACTCGCTGCGCGGCCCGCTGCGGCAGCTGCGGCTGCTCACCTCCTCGACCCCGATCGGCTGGACGCTGCTGCTGCGCCTGGTCCCGCACGCCGGCCCGGCCGAGCGGCTGCGCGCCCTGCCGCTGGCGTTCGGGGCGCTGAGCGTGGTGGCCGCCTACCTGTTCGGGCGGCAGGTAGGAGGGCGGCCGGCGGCGGTGGCCGCCGGGCTGGCGGCCGCGCTGGCCCCCAGCGCGCTGCGCAACCACACCCTCAAGCAGTACTCGGCGGACGCGTTCGCCACCCTGCTGCTGCTGTGGCTCACCGCCCGCGTCGACGGCGGCTGGAGCCGGCGCCGGCTGCTGCTGCTGTGCCTGGCCTGCGTGCCGCTGGCGCTGGTCAGCCACGCCACCGTGTTCGTCACGTTGGCCGCCTTCGGCGCCTTGGCCCTGCGGGCGCTGGCGCAGCGGCACTGGGCGCGGCTCGGCTGGGTCGCCGCCGCCGGGCTGGGCGTCGCCGCCGTCGAGGTGGCCCTGTACCTGACGTTCGCCGCCGCCGGCGACAACGCGGCCATGCGGCGGTCGTGGGCCAGCCGCATGATCCCGGTCGGGCACGGCCTGCGGCCGGCCGCCGACTTCGTGGGCGCCCGCGCCGCCGACGCCCTCGGCCAGGTCGGGTTCGGCCCCTGGCCGCTGGCCGTGGCGGTGGTCGCGGCCGGGCTGGTGGCCCTGTGGCGGTCGCGCCTGCCGGCGGTCGCGGTGACCGTGTGCCTGCTGGCCGCCGAGCTGCTGGCGGGTGCGCTGCTGCAGCGCTACCCGTTCCTCGACGGGCGCACCAGCCTGTTCTTCACCACCCTGCTGACCGTCTGCGGCGCGCTCGGGGTCGCCTCGGTGGTCGCCTGGAGCGCCCGGCGGCCGCTGACGCTGACGCTGCCGCTGGGATTGGTCCTGGTGGTCGCAGCCGGCGCGCTGCTGCTGCCGGCCGCGCGGGCGCAGGCGCTGCAGCCGATGCCGCGCACCACCGTCCGCCAGCAGGTGGCCTACGTGCTCGCCCACCGCCGGCCTGGCGACACCGTCCTGGTCGGCTGGGCCGCCACCTACACCTTCGCCTGGTACTGGCCGGAGCGGCCGACCTTCGGCCCGACCGCCGCGCCGACCGCCGTGCGCTTCCAGCCGGACTACCCGGGGCGGCCCGAGCTGGTGCTGGACCACTGGCGGTCGGTGGAGGCGGTCGACGCCGCCGTCCGCGAGGCCGCCGCCCGCTCGCGGTCCGGGTCGGGGTCGGGCCGGGTCTGGCTGGTCCTCGCCGAGGCCGGCGACAGCAACCCCGCCTGGGGCCGGGCGGCGGCCCGCGAGGGCAGCTTCGCCCGCCGGCAGCTCCCCCGGCTGCTGCTGGTCGGCCCGGCGCCCGGCCAGCCCTGAGCGCGCGAAGGCCGCCAACCGACCTGGTCGCGGCGGATGTCTGGTAGCGTGCGCGTAGTGACCGACGCGAGGAGGTGAGCCCCATTACCGCTGCATCAGGCTGGGTGCTCCCCCGCATGGCGGTGCGGTCCATCTGACGTAGGTGGCCGTCGGAGCGCCCGCAAGGCATCCGAAAGGCGACGGCCCATGCGCTTCACCTCGGAGACGACCTCCAACGGCGTCTCGGAACGTCTGTTCACCCTTGGCGACATCCCGGGCGTGCTCTGGTCTCCGGCCGGTGCCACCGGTCGGCGCCCCCTGGTGCTGCTGGGCCATGGCGGCGGCCAGCACAAGCAGGCCCCGGGCCTGCTGGCCCGCGCCCACCGCTACGTGACGGCCTGCGGCTTCGCGGCGGCGGCGATCGACGCGCCCGGGCACGGCGGCCGGCCAAGAACCGAGCACGACGAGCAGCTGATCGCAGGCTTCCGGGAGCCGATGGCGGCAGGCGAGCCCATCGGCCCGCACCTCGCCCGCTACCACACCGAGCTCTCGGCGCGGGCCGTTCCGGAGTGGCGGGCCACCCTGGACGCCCTCCAGGAACTCGACCGCATCGGTGCCGGCGGGCCGGTCGGGTATTGGGGCGTCTCGATGGGCGGCGCGATCGGCGTGCCGTTGGCGGCGGCCGAACCGAGGATCACCGCCGCCGTCTTCGGCCTGGTGGGCCACGAAACCCTGGCCGAGGCGGCGGCGCGGGTCACCGTCCCGGTCGAGTTCCTGCTGCAGTGGGACGATGAGCTGGTGCCGCGCGACTCGGGCCTGGCGCTGTTCGACGCCTTCGCCTCTGGTGAGAAGACGCTGCACGCCAACCTGGGCCGCCACGCGGGCCTCCCCGCGTTCGAGCTGGAGAGCTCGCAGCGCTTCTTCACCCGCCACCTGCTCACAGGCTGAGACGTCCAAAAGGATCCGAAAGGGGCCGCATGTCCAGTGCCAGCTCAACTTCCACAGACCGTCGCATGGGTGACCTGGGCGGCATCCGCGTCCTGGTGACCGGCGCCACCGGCGGCCTGGGCGCGGCGATGGCCGCCGCGCTCGCCGAGGCGGGTGCCCGGGTGATGGTTACCGGCCGCGACCAGGCCCGGGCGGAAGCCACCGCAACGCAGCTGGGTGCCTCGGCGATCCCGTGTCAGCTGGACGTGCGTGACGAGCGATCGGTTGCCGCCTGTGTTGCTCGGGCTCGCGGCGCGTGGGGAGGCATCGACATGCTCGTCAACAACGCGGGCATCGGCATGCGGACGGTCAATCCCCGGTTCCTGTCGGAGCCGCAGCCGTTCTGGGAGGTCGCGCCGGCCGGATTTCGGGACGTCGTGGAGACCAAGGTCGTCGGCTGCTATCTGGTGGCCCGCGAGGTGGTGCCGCTGATGCTTCGGGAGGGCGGGGGGCGGGTCGTCAACATCTCCATGAACCAGCGGACGATGGTCCGCCGCGGCTTCGTGCCGTACGGGCCGGCCGGCGCTGGGGTGGAGGCGTTGTCGCGGGTGATGGCGGCGGACCTGGCCGGCAGCTCGGTGACCGTCAACATCCTGCTTCCCGGCGGGGCCACCCGGACCGGGATGGTCCCCGATGAGGCTCCCGCCGAGGTCCGGGCCGCACTGCTGGACCCAGCCGTGATGGGCCCGCCGATCGTGTGGCTCGCCTCCGACCAGGCCGCCGGCGTGCATGACCGGCGCATCGTGGCGACCGAGTTCGACGCGCGCTCAGCCTAGGTGCCCTCGACCCGCCAGATGGAGATCGGCATCGGCACGGCGATGGCCTGGGCCGGGCGGGACAGGTAGGTCTCCTGCCACACCGGCATCACGTAGGTGAAGCGGTCGGCCAGCCGCAGGCCGAGGCTGCCGTAGCCGCGTGGCGCCTGGCGGCCGGCGACCAGGAACACCGGCTGGCCGGGGAAGCCGCGCGCGAACGAGCGCGCGTAGGCGGGGTCCGGCCGCGCCGGCAGCAGCGCGCTGACCTGCCCCTGCTGCAGCCACACGGCGCCGCCGAAGGCATAGGCGGGGTTGTACAGGCCGCTGCCCTGCTGCCACAGGAAGACGCCCTGGCGGCCGCCGGCCGCGTGCGCGATCC
>DASQWY010000227.1:0-5261 GCA_035640005.1 Actinomycetes bacterium | reverse complement strand
CGTTCGCCGCGGTCGACCACGACACCTTCACCCTCACCCCCGCCGAGCGCGCCGAGCGGTTGATGGGCGCCGCGCAGGCGGCGGTCGCCTGGCCGCAGGACGGGCCGGTGCTCCAGGACCCGGCCCGGCTGGAGTCCTTCCTGGTCGCCGCGCGGCCGCCGGCGGCCGCGCCGGCCGCCCCGCCGAGCCTCCGCCGGCTGCTGGCGCTGCTGCCGCCGGGCAGCCGGGCCATCCCCGACCAGGCGGGCGGGCTGCGGGTGCGCACCGCCGCCGGCGTCGGCGACCTGGACGCCAGGGCGCTGGACTACGCCGACCCGCTGGCGCGCGGGATCCTCCGCCCGCTGGCGGGCCGGGCGCCGGCCAGCGCGAACGAGGTGGCGCTGACCCCGGCCGCGGCCCGCCGGGCCGGCGCCGGGCTCGGCGGCACCCTGCGCACCGTGGAGGCCGCCGGCGGCCGCGCCTTCCGCGTGGTCGGCCTGGTGGAGGACCCGACCGACCTGGAGGCGGCCACGGTCCTGCTGCGGCCCGGCGCGCTGCCGCCGGACCGGGGCGACCTGCGCTGGCTGGTGGCCGCGCCCGGCCCGCTGACCTGGCCGCAGGTCAAGGCGCTCAACACCCACGGGCTGGTGGCGGTTTCCAGGTACGTGCTGGCGCACCCGCCGGCCACGGCCGAGCGCTACCCCGAGCTGGCCGGCGGGAGCCGCTTCGCGCGCGGCGTCCCCGGCCTGGTCGCCGGGCTGGCGCTGCTGGAGGTGGTGCTGCTGGCCGGGCCGGCGTTCGCGGTCGGCGCCCGCCGGCGCCGCCGCGACCTGGCGCTGGTTGCGGCCGCCGGGGGCACGCCGGCGCAGCTGCGCCGGATCGTGCTGGCCGACGGGGTGGTGCTCGGCACGGCCGCCGCCCTCGCCGGGCTGCTGCTGGGCGTCGCCGCCGCGGCCGCCGGCCGGCCGCTGCTGGAGCAGCACCTCGCCCACGCCCGCTCCGGCGGCTTCCGGGTGTTCCCGGCGGCGCTGGCCGGCCTGGCCGCGCTGGCGGTGGCGACCGGGGTGCTGGCCGCGCTGGTGCCCGCCTGGATCGCCGCCCGGCAGGACGTGGTGGCCGCGCTGGCCGGGCGGCGCGGCATCACCCGCTCGCGGCGGCGCTGGGTCGCGCTCGGCGCGGCGCTGGTGGCGGCCGGCGCGCTGCTGTCGGCCGGCGGCGCCCGGCGGGTCAGCCCCACCGCCATCCTGGTCGGCCTGGCCGTCGCCGAGCTGGGGCTGGTGCTGTGCACCCCCGCGGCCGTCGGGCTGGTGGCGCGGCTCGGCGGCCGGCTGCCGCTGGCGGCGCGGGTCGCGCTGCGCGACACCGCCCGCAACCGCACCGCCGCGGCCCCGGCGATCTCGGCGGTGATGGCCGCGGTGGTCGGCAGCCTTGCGGTCGGGGTCATGCTCACCGCCAGCAGCCAGCGCGCCATGGACGACTACCGGTCGCTCACCCGGCCCGGGCAGGTGGTCCTGGACGCCAGCGGCAAGCTGGGCCGTGGCCGGCCGGTGCCGCCGCGGGCGGTCGCCACCCTGCGCCGCACCCTGCCGGTCGCGCGGGTCTACCAGCTCGGCCTGCCCTCGTGCGGCGGCGACCAGTGCTTCGTCACCGCACGGGTGCCGGCGGGCGCCAGCTGCCCGTACGCGCCCGAGGTGCTGCGGCACGACCCGACCGCGGCCGAGCAGCGGGCCGCCCGCCGCGACCACCGCTGCGACGGCGTCGGCGGCCTGTACCGCTACTTCAGGAACCTGGAGACCGACAGCTTCACGCTGATCGTGGACGGGGACGCGGTCGGCCCGCTGACCGGCCTGGCGGGCGGGGACGCCGAGCGGGCGGCCGCCGCGCTGCGCGCCGGCAAGGTGGTCGTGGACCATCCCCGCTACGTGCACGACGGCAAGGTCACCCTGGCCATCTCCTCGTTCCACGAGGGAGCCAAGGCCAGGGACCGGACCCGCACGGTCGCCGCGGCGGGCTTCGCGCCGCCGCAGCGCCCACGGGCGCCGCTGGTGATGATGACCGCGGCGACCGCCCGCACGCTGGGCGTGGGCACCGTGCCGACCCTGGCGCTGGCGACCACCAGCCGCATGCCGACCCTCGCCGAGCAGGACCGGCTGCAGGCCACGCTCGGCAGCCAGGTCGGGGTGTACGTCGAGCGCGGCCCGCGGGCGCGCTCCGACACCCGCTCGCTGCTGCTGCTGGCGGTCGTGGCCGGGCTCATCACCCTCGGCGCGGCCGCCATCGCCACCGGGCTGGCCGCCGCCGACGGCCGTGCCGACCTGGCCACCCTGGCGGCCGTCGGCGCCTCCCCGCGGGTCCGGCGCGGGCTGTCGCTGTGCCAGTCCGGCGTGATCGCCGGGCTCGGGTCGCTGCTCGGCGCGGCCGCTGGGCTGGGCGGCTCGGTGGCGGTGCTGGCCGCCCTCAACCGCGGCTACGGCGACCTCTGGCCGGCCCCGACCCCCTACCCGGTCGCCGTGCCCTGGCTGAACGTGGGCGCGTCGCTGCTGCTGGTGCCGGCGGTGGCGATGCTCGGCGCCGGCCTGCTCACCCGCTCACGGCTGCCGGTCGAGCGCCGCTGACCTCAGCGCGCCCCCAGGTGCTGCCGGAACCAGTCGCGGGCGGCGCCGCTGGCGGCCTCGAAGTCCTTGACGTAGGCGTCGAAGTGCGCGCCGGGCAGCAGCACCAGCCGCTTCGGCTCACGCGCGCGCTGGTAGGCCTCCAGGGCGAGGTCGCACGGGGTCAGGTGGTCGAGGGCGGCGACCACCATCAGCAGCGGCGTGGGGCTGATCCGCTCGAGGTAGGCCTCCGGCTCGTACTCCATGAGCATCTCGACGGTCCGCAGGGTGACCTCGTTCCTCCATGCCGGCGCGATCGTCTTGCCGGCCTCGCTGAACCACTGCCAGGAGTCGGGGGTGGGCAGCGCCGAGACGGCCAGCGGGTCTGGGTCGACCACCGGGACCATCGCCGGCGGCTCGCCCCGGTAGCGGGCGGCCCGATCCTGGTCGAAGGCGGCCCGGTTGGGCGCCAGGAAGTCCTGGCGCACCAGCCGCTGGATGTTGCGGAAGCCGCTGACCAGCGGCACCTGGCAGGCGACGCACTTGACGCGCTGGTCGATCGCGCCGAGCACCAGCGCGTGGCCGCCGCTGTAGCTGGATCCCCACACGCCGATGCGCGCGGCGTCCACCTCCGGGCGCGCCTGCGCCCAGGTGATCGCGTGCCGGTAGTCGCGCACCTGCTGCCATGGGTCGATCTCCTGGCGCGGCTCGCCGTCGCTGGCGCCGAAGTTGCGGTTGTCGAAGGCCAGCGCCCCGAGCCCGCCGGCGGCGAACGCCTCCGCGAAGCTGTCCAGGAACATCTCCTTGACGGCCGAGAAGCCGTGGGCCATGACCACCGTGGGGACCGGGCCGGTCGCGTCGTCGGGCAGGTACAGCCAGCCCCGCAGGGTGACGCCCTCCGCGTCGAACTCGATGTCCTGCCGCATCGCGGCCTCCTCTCGCTGCACGGCGTGCGAGCCAGACCCGACGATCTCAGCAGATCCGGACACGGCCGACAAGGGGCGTGCCGGCCGTTGACAGGCACGGCCCGGAGGGTTAGGCAGGGGGCGAATGCTGCCTCGCCTGGGGGTGGACCCATGGCCGTCCGACGTCCCGCGCCCGAGGACCTGCAGGCGATCGCCCGCCAGTTCCACTTCACCATCCCCGACGAGCGGCTGCCGGCCTTCCAGGCGCTGGTCGAGGGGTTCCTCGCGCCCTACGACCGGCTCGAGCAGCTGCAGCGGCCCGCGCCGGCGCCGCGCTGGCCGCGCGACGGCGGCGCGGCGCCGCTGCCGGCGGAGAACCCGCTGGGCGCCTGGGCGTGGCGGGTCCGCGTCGAGGGCGCGCCCGACGGGCCGCTGCACGGCAGGACCGTGGCGATCAAGGACAACGTCGCCGTCGCCGGCGTGCCGATGCGCAACGGCACCGACCTGCTGGACGGCTACGTGCCCGACGAGGACGCCACCGTGGTCGAGCGGGTGCTCGACGCCGGCGGCACCATCCTGGGCAAGGCGGTCTGCGAGAGCCTCTGCTTCCCCGGCGGCAGCCACACCGCCGACAGCGGCCCGGTCCGCAACCCCTACGACCCGACCCGCAGCACCGGCGGCTCCTCCACCGGTTCGGCGGCGCTGGTGGCCAGCGGCGCGGTCGACCTGGCGATCGGCGGCGACCAGGGCGGCTCGGTGCGCATCCCCAGCTGCTGGTCGGGGATCTACGGGCTGAAGCCGACCTGGGGCCTGGTGCCCTACACCGGCGCGTTCCCGATCGAGGCGTCCCTGGACCACCTGGGCCCGATGGCCCGCAGCAGCCGCGACGTGGCGCTGCTGCTGTCGGTGCTCGCCGGCCCGGACGGCCTGGACCCGCGCCAGCACGCGGGCCTGCGGCCGGCCGACTACCTGGCCGCGGTCGGCGGCGACGTCGCCGGGCTGCGGCTGGCGGTGGTCCGCGAGGGCTTCGGCCACCAGGGCCTGTCCGAGCCGGACGTCGACGAGGCGGTCATGGGGGCCGCGCGGGCGTTCGAGCGGCTCGGCGCCAAGGTCGAGGAGGTGTCGATCCCCTGGCACCGCGACGCCATGGCCGTGTGGAACGCGATCGCGGTCGAGGGGGCCACCGCCATCATGGTCGCGGGCGAGAGTATGGCCTACGGCGCCAAGGGCCGCTACGCCACCGACCTGGTGGACGCCTTCGGCGCCGGCCGGCGCGCCCGCGGCGACCGGCTGTCGGAGACCGTCAAGCTGACCGTGCTGGCGGGCCGCTGGATGGCCGAAGCCCACCACGGCCGGTGGTACGCCGCCGCCCAGAACCTCGCCCACGCCGCCACCGCCGCCTACGACGAGGCGCTGGCAGCCCACGACCTGCTGCTGATGCCGACCCTGCCGATGAAGGCGACGCCGCTGCCCGCCGACGACGCACCGGTCGAGGAGTACGTGGCGCGGGCGCTGGAGATGATCCCCAACACCGCGCCGTTCGACGTCACCGGCCACCCGGCGATGAACGTCCCCTGCGCGATGTCCGCCGGCCTGCCGGTCGGCATGATGCTGGTCGGCCGCCACGGCGACGAGCCCACCATCCTGCGCGCCGCCGACGCCTTCGAACGGGAGGTGTTCCAGCCGCCCCCGCCGGCCCCGACCCCGGCCCCGGCACCGGCCGGCCGCTGACGTGGCCCGGGAGGTGGTCGTCAAGGCGCGCCTGAACGGCGCGCGCCCGCCGGCG
>DASQWY010000226.1:0-4561 GCA_035640005.1 Actinomycetes bacterium | reverse complement strand
AGGTCGGCATCGTCCTCAAGGGGCTCGACGGCGTCCTGGAGGTGGTCGGCGGGGTGGTGCTCCTGCTGGTCTCGCCCGCCACCATCAACCGCCTGGTGACCACCATCACCCAGCTTGAGCTGTCCGAGGATCCGCACGACTACGTCGCCACCCACCTGCTGCGGACGGCCCACGGCCTGACCGGCTCGTCGGTGCTGTTCGGCGCGCTCTACCTGCTCTCGCACGGAGCGGCGAAGGTCGTGCTGGTGGCGGCGCTGCTCAGGAACAAGCTCTGGGCCTATCCCTGGATGATCGCGTTCCTCGGCGCCTTCATCGCCTACCAGCTCTACCGCCTGACCTTCCGGGCGTCGGTCGGGCTGGCGGCGCTGACCGTGTTCGATGCGTTCGTCGCCTGGCTGACCTACCGGGAGTACCGCAAGCAGCTGGCGGGCGCGACCAGCGGGTAGGATCCCCTGCCATGGCAGCGGCGAACGGTCCCGGCGACCCCACCGCGGCCCTGGCGGAGCGGCTGTTCCAGGACGCGGTCGGGGCGCTGGAGCTGTACACCGTCTACCTCGGCGAGCGGCTGGGGCTGTACCGGGCGCTGGCCGAGGGCGGCCCGGCGACCTCGACCGAGCTGGCCGAGCGGACCGGCACCGTCGAGCGCTACGTCCGGGAGTGGCTGGAGCACCACGCCACCGGTGGGCTGCTGGAGGTCGACGACCCCAGGGCGGACCCGCTCGAACGCCGCTACCGGCTGCCGCCGGCGCACGTGCCCGTGCTCGCCGACCCCGACGACGTCCGCTACCAGGCGTACAAGGGCGTCGAGATCGTCCGCGGCGGGCGTCCGCTGCCGGACCTGGTGGAGGCGTTCCGCCACGGCGGCGCGCCGCCGCCACTGCCGTGGGAGCCGGAGGGCAGGGCCGAGTACAACCGCGCGGTGTTCCTCAACCAGCTCGGGCTCCAGTGGCTGCCGGCCGTCCCCGCCGTCGACCGGCGGCTGCGCGCCGACCCGCCCGCGCGTGTCGCCGACCTGGCGTGCGGCACCGGCTGGTCGAGCATCGCCATGGCCCAGGCCTACCCGCGGATCACCGTCGACGGCTTCGACCTCGACGGGAACGTGATCGCCGCCGCCCGCCGCCACGCCGAGGAGGCCGGCGTGGGCGGGCGGGTGCGGTTCACGGTCGCCGACGCCGCGGCCGCCGACCAGGGCGAGGGCGGCGGCTACGACCTGGTCACCGTCTTCGAGGGGCTGCACGACATGTCCCGCCCGGTGGAGGCGCTGGCGGCGGCCCGCCGGAGACTGCGGCAGGGCGGCTCGGTGCTGGTCGCCGACGAGCCGGTCGCCGAGGAGTTCGCCGCCCCCGGCTCCGACCGGGACCGCTACGACTACGGCTGGAGCGTGGTGTCGTGCCTGCCCGACGCCATGGGCGACCCGCGGACCGCGGCGACCGGGGCGGTCATGCGTCCCGCCACCCTGCGCCGCTACGCGCGGGCGGCCGGCTTCGCCACCGTGGAGACCCCGCCGGTGCCGACCGACCTGTGGCGGTTCTACCTGCTGCTGCCCTGAGTCCGGAGTGGCAGACTGTGTGGTGCCGGCTCGTCTCGCCACAGTCAGTGGGTGTTGGCCATGTACGAGTACGACCTGCTGGTGATCGGCTCCGGACCGGGCGGTCAGAAGGCCGGGATCGCGGCGGCGAAGCTCGGCCACCGCGCCGCCGTCGTCGAACGCACCGACGTGGTCGGGGGCGTGTGCATCAACACCGGCACGATCCCCTCCAAGACCCTACGCGAGGCGGTCCTGTACCTGACCGGCCTGTCCCAGCGGGAGCTGTACGGGCAGAGCTACCGCGTCAAGCAGGACATCACCGTGCAGGACCTGAGCGCCCGCACCCAGCACGTGGTCGGGCGCGAGATCGACGTGATCCTGCACCAGCTCGCCCGCAACCACGTGGCGCTGCTGACCGGCAGCGCCTATTTCGTCGACCCGCACACCGTCGGCATCCGCGGCGGCCCGGTCGAGCGGCAGGTGACCGCCGCCAACATCGTGATCGCCACCGGCACCCGCCCGGCCCGCCCCGACAGCGTCGAGTTCGACGGCCGCACGATCCTGGACTCCGACCAGCTGCTGGTGCTGGAGCGGATCCCGTCGTCGATGGTGGTGGTGGGCGCCGGCGTGATCGGCATGGAGTACGCGTCGATGTTCGCCGCCCTCGGCACCAAGGTGACGGTGGTGGAGCGGCGCGACGGCATGCTGGAGTTCTGCGACGACGAGATCATCGAGTCGCTCCGCTACCACCTGCGCGACCTGGCGGTGACCTTCCGGTTCCGCGAGTCGGTGGCGGCGGTGGAGAAGCACGGCAACGCTACCATGACGGTGCTGGAGAGCGGCAAGCGGATCCCGGCGGAGGCGGTGCTGTACTCGGCCGGCCGCCAGGGCATGACGGACGAGCTGGGGCTGGAGAACGCCGGCCTGGAGGCCGACGCACGCGGCCGCGTCGCGGTCGGCCCCGACTACCGCACCAAGGTCGAGCACATCTTCGCGGTCGGGGACGTGATCGGCTTCCCCGCGCTGGCGGCGACCTCCATGGAGCAGGGCAGGCTGGCCGCGTACGCGGCCTTCGGCGAGCCGACCAACTCGCTCGGGGAGCTGCTGCCGATCGGCGTCTACACCATCCCGGAGATCAGCTACGTCGGCAAGAACGAGGGCGAGCTGACCGGCGCGTCGGTTCCCTACGAGGTGGGCATCTCCCGCTACCGGGAGCTGGCGCGCGGCCAGATCCTCGGCGACTCCTACGGCGTGCTGAAGCTGCTGGTGTCGCTGGAGGACCGGCGCCTGCTGGGCGTGCACGCGTTCGGGACCAACGCCACCGAGATCGTGCACATCGGCCAGGCGGTGATGGGCAACGGCGGCACGGTCGACTACCTGGTCGACGCGGTCTTCAACTACCCGACCCTGGCCGAGGCGTACAAGGTCGCCGCGCTGGACGCGGTGAACAAGCTGCGGGCCGTCGCCCGGCTGGACAACTGAGCCCGCTCAGCGCCGCCGCAGCGAGCGGAGCCGCCACCACACCAGCAGCCCGAACAGGCCGGTCACGGCCAGCAGCACCAGCTGGTAGGCGATCGACCCGGGCGGCGCGTCGTCCAGCAGGTCGCGCACCAGGCGCACCAGGCCGAGCAGCCCGCCGAACACGCTCAGCACCAGCAGCGACCCCCACAGCCGCAGCTGGCGGCGGCGCTCCTGCAGCTCCGGGTGCTCACCGTTGCCGCGATGCTCGACCATGCCGCCAGTGTGCGCGGACCGCGCCGGCCGGTTCAATCCGCGGCCACCCGCTACCTGCCGCGTGGGGCTGGATGCTACGGTCCGGGCCATGGGAATCCGGGCGCGCCGGCGCCTCGACCTGCTCCTGCTCGCCCTCGCCGGGCTGGTCGCCGCCGCCGCCGCGCTGATCGGCGCCGCCGGCGGGGACAGCGAGCGGGTCATCGGCCTGTGGGCCGGCGCCGAGGTCGGCGCCGGCGGCGGCGCCCGCGTCGCCGAGGTGATCGACTACGACTTCGGCATCCAGCGGCGCCACGGCATCTTCCGCGACGTCCCCGGGCTGTCGCCGGAGGCGCGGGTGTCGGTCTCCTCCCCCACCGCACCCCGACCAGGTCGAGCTGATCGGCATGGGCTCGCAGACGCGCATCCGCGTCGGCGACCCCTCGCGCACCGTCGGCGGCCGGCACCGCTACACGATCCGCTACCCGCTCGCCGGGGTCGCCCCAGGAGGGCGGCTGGCCTGGGACGCGGTCGGCACCGGCTGGCAGGTCCGCCTCGGCGACGTGCGGGTGCACGTGGTCGCCCCGTTCGAGCTGCGGCAGGCCCGCTGCGTGCGGGGGACCGCCGGGGCCAGCACGCCGTGCGCGCTCGCCCAGCCGCAGCCGGGCCACCTGGTCGCCACCGTGGACGCCCTGCGGCCCGGCGAGGGCATGACCCTGTACGCGACCGCCGGCCGGCCGCTCGGGGACGCGCCGCCGCTGCCGGCGGCGCCGGCCGGCGCCCCGGCCGAGCCGACCAGCGGCCTGCTGCTGCCCGCGCTGGTGGCGGGCGCCGCCGCGCTGGCCGCGGCCGCGCCGGCGTCGCGGCTGGTGCGCCTGGCCGGCCGCGAGCGGGTGGCGGTGGGCGGGGCGGCCGAGGCCGCCTGGGCCGGCTCCGGCGAGCAGGTCCGGGTCGACGCCGGGCGGCTGGCATCGCTGGCCACCGTCGAGTTCGCCCCGCCGAGGGAGCTGGCGCCGGCGGAGGGGGGCGTGCTGCTGGACGAGTCGGTCAGGAACCAGCACAAGGTGGCCTGGCTGATCGGCGCGGCCATCGACGGCTACGTCGACCTGCAGGGCGACGGCAAGGACCCGACCCTGGTCAGGCTGGACCGCCGCGACGGGCCCCGATCCTCCGGGGCACCCGTGCCGGGTTCCCCGGACCCCTCCACCGCCGCCGCCCTGGAGCTGGCGTTCGCGGGGCGCCAGCGGCTGACGCTCGGCAAGTACGACCCGGGCTTCGCGGCGGCGTGGCGGGTGGTCGGCGAGGAGCTGGAGGCCTGGCGGC